>CAYJOG010000367.1:0-3681 GCA_964371695.1 uncultured bacterium | reverse complement strand
ACTCCCGAAAGGGTGGCAGCAATGGCCCAAGGGGCCAGACCCGTGCGCCGCTTCATGGATCCTGTTCCCAGGGTTTGTCCAGAATGGCGCGGGCCAGACTCAGCACCAGCACCGTGCGGGTTCCTGCTTTGATGAGTGTGCGGGTGCATTCGTTGGCGGTGTGGCCCGTGGTGATGAGGTCGTCTATCAGCACCACCTCTTTCGGCCACGGGGCCGATTCTATCAGTGGCGAAAAGGCCCCCCGCAGATTCCTGGCCCGCTCGGCCACGGGCAGGCTCATCTGGGCCGGGGTTTCGCGGGTTTTCAGCAGCAGGGGCGGGGCGGGCAGGCTCAGCGCCGCGCTGGCCTGGGCGGCCAGTTGCTGGCTCAGCAGCACGCTGCGGTCGCGCTGGCGGCTGGGCTGGCCCGGCACAAAGGTGATGGTGGGCGATGCCTCAAAAGGAAAGTTCTCAAGGGATTCCCGCACAAACGGCACCCAATGGGGGGTGATGTGTTTCAGCAGGCCGTGCCAGCTCTGGAACTTGACCGCCTGTATCACCTCGCGCCAGGGGGCCTGATAGGCAAAAAGACTGCGGGCGGCGGCAAAGCGGAATTTTTTATCCCGGCACTGGGGGCATTGGGTGATCACCGCTGCGTGGCCACAGGCCACGCAGCGGTGATCAAAAAACAGTGCGGCGGCGCTGGTGAAAATCGCCTTGAGGCTTTTCACGGCCAAAGCCCCAGTTGTTTGATTTCCAGTGCGGCTTTTTCCGCAGCCAGGGGAAAGGGCTTGAAGGGGTGTGTCAGGGCCTGCTCCACGGTTTGATTCACGGTTTCGGGTTGGGCCAGCAACAGATGGCCCTCCTGGGCCAGGTGCGACAGAAACCCGGCGAACTTGGCCCCGCGGCCCGTGGGATCAGTCCCCCACACCTGCACCGCCACCACGGGTTTGTGGGCGCTCAGGCACTCGCTCACCATGCTGATGCTGTCGGCGGTCACCACACACACCGCCGCTGTTTGCACCATGGCGGGGATGGGGTTGCCGGGCTGCTGACTGGCGATGAGCACAAAAGGTGCTCTTGATTTGGGCAGTGCGGCCACGGCGGTGTCCACCGCAGCGGGGGTGCGGCGGCTGGTGGTGAGGAGGAGGGGGTGGGGCGACTGTCCCAGATGCTGCACCAGTTTCAGAAAGGCCGCTTCGTCTTTTTCGGCCCAGTCGGGCGGGCCACCCAGAATCACGGCCAGGGGGCTGCTCTGGCCTGTCGTGGCCTGTGAGATTTCTTCGGTAAAAGGCGGCGGCTCACCCGCCCGCCCCAGGCGGTTGGGCGCACCCAGCACTTCTATGAACCTGTTTTTAAAGTCCCTCCTGTGCGGTGAAAACGAGCCATGACGATGCACCACCATGGCGCTGAAGGCCGCCGCCGGAAAAGGCCGCCGCGACATGATCGCCACGGTGTTCAGCCCAAGGCCCCGGCGCAACATCACCAGCACCGGCAAACAGAGCGTGCCCGTGGCCATCACCAGACGGGGCGGTTGTTGCAGTGGCAGGGGGGGCGTCATCAAAAGAGCGAGACGGGCCAACCGGTGACGGGCCAGCCAGGGGCCAGCCACAGGCAGTAACGCTGCAAAGGCCCAGGCCAGTTCCCGGTAAAAACCCGTCTGTTTGCCATAGGGCAGGCGGAACAGCGCGGGGGCAGCCCCCAGATGATCAGCAATGCCCAGAGACTGGTTTTCGTGACCGGCCTTGCCATCGCCCAGCAACCACAGCGTGGCGGGTGTGTTTTGATCCATTACTGTCAGGTTACCTGTAGCCCCGGCGTGCTGTCGCCTTCTCGCGGCTGGGTGCCCCAATGGGCACCCAGAAAGACCCCGCTCGAACTGCCGGGAGAAAAAAACCGCCGCAGGCGGCGCAAAACAGACGTTTTTCCAGAAAATATGGAAAAAAGATCACAAGGTGCGCGCCTCTGGCGCGGTGGATACTCCCGGCGAGACGCCGGGGCTACGTTTAAATATCCTGGTAATTCCTCAACTTTTTTTATGAACCTGACAGCAATGGCCGGTTGGTTGGCGGGGGGGTGTCACGTCAAAAATTATGACACCGGTTGGGGTGAACCTTCCGGGGGCAGTGCGCCCTCCATCAACACGCCGTCTTCAATACGCACAATGCGGTCGGCGGTGCGGGCCAGGCGTTCGTCGTGTGTCACCATCACCAGGGCCGCGCCGGTGGACTGGTTCATCTGGCGCAGCAGGGCGAACACCTCGCGGCTGTTGGTGGTGTCCAGGTTGCCGGTGGGTTCGTCGGCCAGCAGCAGATGGGGCTGGTTTGCGAGCGCCCGCACAATGGCCACCCGCTGGCATTCGCCGCCCGACAACTGGGGGGGGCGGTGTTTCAGACGGTGCGAAAGCCCCACTCTGTCCAGCAGGCCGCGCACCCGCTTTTCTTCTTCGGGCAGGGGGTCTCCCCGGCGCACCAGAATGGGCATCAGGGCGTTTTCAAGGCAGGTGAACTCGTCGAGCAGGTAATGGGACTGAAAGATGAAACCGATGCGCTCACCCCGCAGCGTGGCCAACTGGTCGTCATCCAGGCGGCTGATGTCTTCGCCTTCGATGAGCACCTTTCCGGCGCTGGGGCGGTCCAGCGCCCCCAGCAGGTTGAGCAGGGTGGACTTGCCAGAGCCGGATTGCCCCACCACCGCCAGAAACTCACCCGGTTTCACCCCCAGGTGAATGCCCTTGAGCACCATCACGGCCTCGCCGTTGGAACCCCCAAACGAGCGGTGCAGGTCCATGGCTTGCACGACCAGCTCAGCCACCCCGAATCACCTTCACCGGATCCAGGCGCGCTGCCTGACGCGCAGGCAGAATGGCGCCAATTACCGTCACCACCACCACGCTCAACACCGTGATGGCCACCATCACCGGCTCCACGGTTCCCGGCAAAAAAGGCTCCGGGGCGCGGCCCGGCACCTTGGTGGTCATGGTGGCCTGTCGCGTGGCGGCCACCAGCAGCGCCCCCATCAGCACGCCCCACACCGAGCCAACAGCGGCAATGCCCAGCGCCTCCAGCGTGAAGATGCGCAGTATCTGGCTGCCCTTCGCCCCCATGCTTTTGAGAATGCCGATTTCCTTGTTGCGCTTGAGTACACTCACCACCAGCACGCTGGAAATGGCGAACCCCGCCGCCAGCAGGCTGAAGGTGGAAATCAGGATGCTGGTCATCCACTGCGCCCGCAGGCCGTCCATCAGGTCCGGGTCCAGGCGCATCCAGCTTTCGGCCTTCACGCCAAAAGAGTTTTCCAGGCGGGTGGCGGTTTCGTTGGCCAGAAACAGGTCGTCCAGCTTTACCAGCAGGGAGGTGACCGCCGTGCCGGTCTGGAACATGGACTGCGCGCCGCCGAGGGTGAGGTAGACATTGGAGCGGTCGATCACCGCGATGCCGGTCTGATAAAGCCCCCCCACGCGGAACACCTCCGTGCGGCCCTGGCCGGTGGAAAGCCGCACCTTGTCCCCCAGTGTGGCCCCCACGTCCTTGGCCAGTTCCTCGCCCATCACGATGTCGCGGGGGCCAAGGTTCAGCCAGGTGCCGGCGGTGATGTCCTTGGCCAGATCGGTGATGCGGTTCTGCCGGTGGGGCTGCGCCCCCAGCACCCGCACACTGGCCTCTGTGCCCAGGTGGCTGAGCAGGGCCTGACCGCTCACACC
>CAYJOG010000366.1:0-3681 GCA_964371695.1 uncultured bacterium | reverse complement strand
CCCCCCCCCCCCCCCCCCCCCGCCCCCCCCCCCCCCGGCGGTGCGGTGGCCTGAAGGGGCGTGTGCAACTGGCGCAGCACCTGGGGCAGCACCTTGAGAAACGCGGCGGCCCGCACCCGCCGCATGAGTCCGAAGCCCCCCGGATAAAGCGCCCCCGCCAGTGGTTCGCCGGGCACGAACGTCTGCACCTCGGCCCAGCCGCCCCGCGTGTGGCCCAGATACACCGGGTTGGGCAGGTTGTTCAGCAGGCTGGTTTGCCGGTGATGGGTGCGCACCAGCAGCAGGGACTGAAACTCTTTTTTCAGCGCGGGGGCGTCTTCTTCGGCGGCGGCCAGTTTGACAAAAAAACGGGGCGCGCCGTTTTCGGCCAGCACCCAGCGGGGTTGTGTTTCAGATGCAGCGCCATGGGGCCGCCACGTGTGTTCGCTGCCCCGCAGCAACATGCCCCGCTCGGCCAGTTGTTGGGCCAGGTCGTCCAGGGCGTCGTTGCCGGAAGTGCTCAAGGGGTTTTTCCTGTGGTCAAAAAATGGAGGGTGTCGGCGAGGATTTTTTCTTCGGCGAAGTTTTTTTGCAGGTGCTGCCGGGCGGCGTCCAGGCGCTGTCGGCGCTCGGCGGCGCTGCTCCTGAGCGCGGCGGTGAGGGTCTCTGCAAGCGCCTGGGGGGTGTGGGGACACAGCCAGGCGGGTTGATCGGCGGTGTCGGGGGGCAGCATTTCCGGCACGCCTCCCACGGCGGTGGCCACCACGGGGGTGTCGCTGGTGATGGCCTCCAGCACCACGCCGGGGAACGGGTCGGGCCAGGTGCTGGGCAACACGAACAGGTCAAAACCCCGCATCAGTTCCGCCACGTTTTCACGCCGCCCCAGAAACTCGGCCCGCACGCCTTTTTCCTGGGCCAGTGCGGGCAGGCGACGGGCATACTCTTCGTGGCCCGGCATTTCGGGCCCCACGATGTGCAGGGTGGTGGCCTGCTTCAGGTCGTCCGGCAACAGGCCCATGGCGCTGATCAGCAGGTCGGCCCCCTTGAAGTGAATGAGGTTGCCCACGAAACCCACGCGGGTGACGGTGGGGGCCTGTTCCCGTTCGGGCAAAAGGGGCAAAGAGGGGTCGTAGAGCACGCAGGCCGGGCCGCCCCCCAGGGCGGTGATGTTGGCGGCCACCGGCCCGGACACCCCCGCCAATGAAAAACCCGCCCGGCGCAGCAACAGATAGGTGAGGCGCGTGGGCAGGCGAGGGCGCAAAATGTCCCGCACATGCACCCGCACCGGCTGGTTTTTCAGCCCCATCAGCGCCAGGGGCAGGCCCGAATGAATGCCGTTGGCGTAGAGCACCTTGCCCTGGACCATTTCGGCCATGGCGGGGGCCAGACTACGGGCCTGACGAAAGTGCTGGCTGGCTGTGCCGTAGCCGGGCATGAAAAAGGGCAGGGGGTCTTCGCGCACGGTTACGTTTTCGGTTTTCAAACGGGCGGCGGTTTCGCCCACGGCCCAGGCGCAGAGGTCGATGCGCCCCTGATTGTGCAGGGCCATCAGCACCCGCAGGGCCATGCGCTGCGCACCGCTGAACATGGGTGAGGAATCCACCAGCAGCACCTGTCGGTGTTTTTCACCCATGGGCGCAGTATGCCGCAGGGGACACCGGCCTGAATGGAAAATGGTGGGTGGTGCGGGCTGGTGTTACTCGTCCACTTTCAGGTCTGCCGCCAGCACACCCAGCAGGATGTTGTTGTTGTCCAGCACCGGCGTGGCCACGGTGACGCACAACGCGTGGGTGGCCACCGAAACATAACGGCGGGTGACGTGGGTTTTGCCCATGCGGGCCGGAATGGTGTACCAGGCCCGGTCGCTGCGGTCAATGCCAACCCCGTCGCCGTCATAGGCCACTCGCAGGCCCGCGCCCGTGGCGTTGGCCACGTTCTGCACACCCCGCTGGTCGGTCATATAGGCCAGTTCCACGTCCGAAAGGTCCTTCACCCAGTTGGACAAAATCTGCCACCGCTGTTGGGCGTCTCCTGAAATCACCTGGGGCAGGGAGGCCAGTTTTTCTATTTTTCCCTGCACCTCGTGAACGAGGTGATCAAGCCGGGATCGGGAGGGACTGGAAGAAAGATGCATGAGGGGATCTCCTTGGATTGAAAATATAAAAAAACGGACGCCGAGGGGAGCGTCCGCCGTTGGACGAAAGAAATGGAAGAGCGTGGCTAACTGGGGCAGCGAATATCCACCGCCACCACCGCCAATAATTCACCGTTGTCGTCTTTGACCGGTGCGGCCAAAGTGACGCAACGGCGCAAAGTCGCCACCGAAACATAGGGTTGTGTCTGAAAAGGTTTGTCGGCCCGCGCCACCTTGGAAAACCAGGTGCGGCCGCTGCGGTCCACACCAAAACCATCGCCGCCATACACCACCTTTACCCGGCTGCCCACGGCGTTGGGGGTGTTCTGTACGCCTTCGGGATTGGTGACATAGGCCAGTTCCACCAGCGGATGTTGTTGTACAAACGACTGAATGGCGTCCTGCCTCTTTTGAGGATTTTGCACCTCGTGTTTCAGCAAACCCACCAAGTCCATCAAATCGCGCTTGACCTCATCCATACACTGGTCTTTCGGAGGTTGAGTGGCGGTGTCTGACCCCACGGGAGGGAACCATCCTTTTGTTCACGCCCAGCGTACTGACCACACTGGACAGGCCGATTGTGTTTTCATGAAAAACATTACCAGAGTATAAGCAACTGCTCAAGCAAATTGTGAAATGGGTCACAAGCGTCTCGAATTATGGGGCGGACGGGGCTTTGGGCCTGTTTCCCACCATGGTGGCGCCGTGTTGCTTCAGCAGGCGCATCATGGCCCTGTTTTCGGCAAATGTGGCCAGTTGAAGGGGGGTGAGGCCGTCGCGGGTCACGGCGTTCACGTCCGCCCCTTTGCGGATCAACTCCCCCGCCAGCTTCAGCCAGCCCCACTGGGCGGCCCAGTGCAGCAGGGTGCGCTCCTGGGGGGTTTTAAACAGGGGGTCGGCCCCTTTTTTCAGCAGCAGGTCCACACTTTTGTCGCTTTTGTGGGCGGCGGCGACATATAGCGGCGTATAACCATGGCTGTCCAGGGCCTCTATCTCTGCCCCAGCAGCCAGTAAAAGCCGGGACAAAGCGGGAAATGGCGCGGCGTGGTGCAGCGGGGTTTCTCCCATGTCATTGGCCTGGTTTACCCGCGCCCCGTGTTTGAGCAGCAGGGCCGCCGCCTGGGGCTGATTCTGCTGGGCCGCCACCAGCAGGGGGGTCCAGCCTTTTTCGGCCACGTGGTTCACATTGGCTCTCGCGCCAATCAGCACGGGCATTACCGCGCTCAGGCCCTTGCCCGCCGCCACCAGCAGGGCCGTGCCGCCGTGTTCGTCCACCCCGTCCACCGGCGCACCGGCGGCCAGTGCCCCCGACACCGCCAGGGCGTCGCCTTTTTTCACCGCTTCCATCAGCGTCAAACTGGCCGACACAACCGGGGCCGCCTTGGCCGGTGTGTGTTTTGGGGCGAGGCCAGCCGATGGGGAAACAACGGGTGTGCCGGTGCTGGCCGCTTTTTCAGCTTTGAGCCGGACGCCCTCTGGCCGCTGGCAACCCAAACCCGCCGCCATGATCAGTACCAGCACAAACACTGGCGCGATTTTATTTAATTTTACATTGGGGGGCTTTGCCC
>CAYJOG010000365.1:0-3686 GCA_964371695.1 uncultured bacterium | reverse complement strand
GAGCGTTACCTGGAAGACACCCCCATGTTGTTCGCCCCCGGTCAGCCCCCCAGTTATTTCGGCATGGCCCTGAGCGCCGACCAGACGCCCCATCTGCTCACGGCTTTTTCCATGGGTGTGCAACTGACCAGGGTGGAGGAAGGGTAAGGATTTACCCGGCTTTCTGTTCCGGCTGAACTGCCAGTCACTATAATCCCGCCGTTTAGCCCACCACACGGGTGAGGCCGTTATTTCAACCAGGGAGCCGCCATGTCCTTTTCTTTTCGCCATTCATTTTTTGAACTCATCTCAAAAGTCCGTCCTGGCTCGCAAACCCATCTCAAAATACGTTTGAGATGGGTTTTAATCACCACCGCCGTGCTGGCCGTGGGGCCCCTGGCCCTGGCGGCCCAGCCCGCCAAACCGGCAAACGGCGCGGCCAGCAAACCCATGGATCAGCGCAAACCCGACCCCAAAACCAAAGCGATTTGGGAGGACATGGCCAAAACGGGTTTCCCGCCCACCCTCAAAGGTGTGGTCTTCAGCCCCGCCGCGCCCAAGGCGGGCCAGCCCACCAAGGTGGTGGCCACTTTCATGCACAACCTGAAAAACGCCACCAAAGAGGCCAAGACCACCAAGTTTCAGGTGGTCAAAGCCTTCTTGCGCCTCAGCACCGACGGCGGCAAAAAGTGGTCTTTCCCCATGATGATGAAAAAGGTGAAGCCCAACGTGTTCGAGGGCAAAATCCCCCCGCAGGCCAAGGGCGTGAAGGTGTTGGTGGCCCTGAGCGGCGAAGACCAGTTCGGCAATGGTTACGTAGAGCTGGCCTGCAAAATCACCACCCCCAACCCCGCCACGGACCCCTGCCTGTTTGAGTCCGCCAAAGACAAAACCCCGGTGGACGACCCCACCATCAAGATTCCCGACAGCCACGACATCCTCAAAACCCGTCTGGGTTACGACGACCAGAAGCTGTATGTGATCCAGACCGTGCAAGGCAAGGTGACCGGCGGCACCCTCAACCCCATGAAGGCCAACAGTTACATTTCCATGTTCATGGAGACCGAAAACCCCGAAAAACTCGAAAGCCTTTTCTCCACCGGCAAGCTGGCCCTATACGCGCCTCTGGCCAAGACCCTCACGGGTCAGGCCCGATCTGGCGGCAACAGCGACATTCCCAGCATCGCCCCCTGCGGTCTGCTCAATGGCACGGGCCGCGCCCCCGACCCCAAAAAGAAAGGTCAGAAACCGGGGGATTTCTTTGATCAGGACACCGTGCATATCAGTTGCAAACCCACCGGGCCGGAACTGGTCTTTGCCATCAACTGGGCGGGATTGAACCCAAAGTTCCGCAAGAGCTTCCGATCCAGCATGGGCAACGCCACCATCAAGAGCATGATGCCCCCCAGCGTGGATGTGCAGGACTGGACACGGCCCGCCCAAGTGTTCATTACCAACCGGGTGTTGCTGGTGAAGTAGAATCCCCGCCGTGACTCCGCGCAAAAAACTTTCTTCCCTGTTGTCGTGTCTGGTGCTGTGCGCACTGGCGCTGGTGTCCGGCGGTTGCGGCAATGGCGGTCTGGCCCAGCCCCCGGCCAACACCGGCTCGGTGGAGGGCGCGGTGTATGTGCCCGCCGGCAACCCCGGTGCAGTGGGGCGCTCGGCCCTGGGTGTGAACGCTCCACCGGCGGGTTACACACCCCTCACGGGCGCCACCGTCACCATCAGCGGCTCAACGGTGCTCACCACCACCACCGACCAGAACGGTTATTTCATCATCCGCCCCGTGCCAAAGGGCGACCAGATCGTGGTCATCAACAAAACGGGTTATGACACCATCACCACCACCGTCTCGGTCAAAAACGGCCAGGTGGCCACGGTGGGCGGGGCGGCGGGAATCAAGACCTTTCCCAGCCAGTCCGGCACACTGGTGGTGCTGGCCCAGGCCCCCGGCGGCCTGCAACTGGCGGCGGACGTGACCCTGAACGGCGTCATCACGGGGCTGAAAACGCCCTATTCCATGCAGGGCATCATGGCGGGCCAGCACCAGATCAGCGTGTCGCTCGCCGGTTATGACAACCCTGGTCCCCGCCTTGTCACACTGAGTGAAGACGCCACCCTCACCACCACCTTCACCCTCACACCGCTCGCAAATCTCGTGCCCCAGGTGTCCATCCTCACGCCCGTCAACAACCAGACCCTCACGGTGAGCAGCAGCATTCTGCTCACGGGCAGCGGCGTGGACCCCGAAGACGGCGTGCTCTCCGGCTCGGCCCTGGCGTGGAGCAGCAGTCTGCAAGGCGCGCTGGGCACGGGGGCGGCGCTTTCGGTGAACAACCTGCAACTCGGCGCACACACCATCACCCTGACGGGTGTGGACAGCGGCGGCCTCTCGGCCACCGTGAGCGCGGTGCTGAACGTGACGGTCCCGGCCAACAGCGCCCCCGCTGCAGCCATCACCACGCCGGGCAACGGCCAGAACTTTACGCTGGGCAGCCCTGTCACCCTCACGGGCACCGGCGCGGACGTGGAAGACGGCCTGCTGTCGGGTTCTTCGCTGGTGTGGGTCAGCAGCCTGAATGGCACGCTGGGCACCGGCAGCCCCCTTATCGTCACCAACCTCACCACGGGCACCCACACGCTTACTCTTTCAGCCACCGACAAAAATGGCCTTTCGGCCCAGGACACCCGCACCATCACCGTGAGCGCCCCGCAGAATCAGGCCCCCAGCGCCGCCATGGTCACGCCCCTGAACAACCAGCAGGTGGCGGTGGGCAGCAGCATTGCCTTCACCGGCGCGGCCACCGACCCCGAAGAAGGCATTCTGAGTGGCTCGCGGCTGGTGTGGAGCAGCAGCCTGAACGGCGTCATCGGCACGGGCAACAGCTTTTCCCGCAATGACCTCACCCTGGGCACCCACACCATCACCCTCACGGCCACCGACGCCCAGGGTCTCTCAGGCAGCGTTTCTCGCACCATCAGCGTCGGCCAGAGCAGCAACACCGCGCCCATTCCGGTCATCGCCACGCCTCAGGACGGCTCCACCGCCAACAGCGGCAGCGCCGTCACCTTCACCGGCACCGCCACCGACACCGAAGACGGCGTGCTGACGGGGGACCGGCTGGTGTGGAGCAGCAACCGTCAGGGCACGCTGGGCACGGGCACGGCGCTCACGGTGAACAATCTGGCGGTGGGTGAACACACCATCACCCTCACCGCAGTGGACAGCGGCAACCTCACCGGCACAGACACCATGACACTCACCGTGGTGATTCCCGTGAACACACCGCCCACGGCCACGATTGTGACGCCGGTGAGCAACCAGGAAGTCGCCGTGGGGGCCACGGTGGTGTTCTCCGGCTTGGCCACCGACCCGCAGGAGGGCCAACTGGACCCCTCGGCCATGAGCTGGACAAGCAGCCTGGACGGTGCGCTCGGCACCGGCAACAACCTCATCAAAACCAACCTCAGCGCGGGCAGCCACACCATCACGCTCACCGTCACCGACAGCGGCGGCCTCACCGCCAGCACCACCCGCACACTGGTGGTGAGCAACAACCCCAACACCGGGCCTGTGGCCACCATTCTGCTGCCCCTGGAAGGCCAGACCGTGGCGGTGGGGGCCACGGTGAATCTGGTGGGCACCGGTGTGGACGCCGAAGACGGCGCACTGGGCGGGGCCAGCGTGGTGTGGAGCAGTTCCATTC
>CAYJOG010000364.1:0-3700 GCA_964371695.1 uncultured bacterium | reverse complement strand
TCGGGGGCAAAGCCCCCTCAGCGTGGCGAAAACCTCAACTTTTTCAAAGTTTCGGCTTTCGGATGCGGCCATCCATGGCCGCAAGAGCCTGTCCGAGCAGGCGATGCTCACCTAACCCACTTTTAAAACAGGCTCTAACATCCGTTGATGAAGGTTGGCCCCCATTGTTATAGTGGCTTTCATGAAGGAATCGAAAGAAAAGAAGCTGCACTTCGCGCTGGACATCGGCACCCGTAACGTGGTGGGCATTCTCTTTGAGAAAGGCGACAAGGGGATTCTTTATCACGGCCACGGCATGGTGGAACACCCTGTGCGTTCCATGCTCGACGGCATGATTCAGGACGTGGAGGAAGTCACCCGCGTGGTCAAGCGTATCCGCGAGGAACTGGAGGCGGTCGCGGGGTATCCCCTGAACACCGCCAGCGTGGCGGTGGCCGGACGCGCCCTGATGACCCAGCGCGGCGAAGCCAGCATGAAGGTGCAACCCCGCGAAATCACGCCAGAGGAAGTGCGCCTGCTGGAACTGGCGGCGATTCAGGAAGCCCAGAACCGCCTGCTGGAGCAATACAAGCAGTTTGATGATTATTACTGCGTGGGTTACAGCACCCAGCGTTTTTTGCTGGATGGCTTCCCCATCAAAAACCTCGTGGGTCAGCGGGGCGAGACCATCGGCACCGAGCTGATCAGCACCTTTTTGCCCAAAACCGTGGTGGACAGCATGTATGCCGTGCTGGAGCGCAGCGGTCTGGACGTGGAAATGATCAACCTGGAGCCGATTGTGGCCCTGGAGTTTGTGGTGCCGGAGGATATCCGCCGCCTCAACATTCTTTTGCTCGACGTGGGGGCAGGCACCAGCGACATTGCGCTGACCCGCGATGGCGCGGTGTTTGGTTACGGCATGGTGCCCATTGCGGGCGACGAAGTGACCGAGTGTCTGGTGGACCGTTATCTGGTGCATTTCGACACCGCCGAGCGGCTCAAGAAGTTCCGCCCGGTCAACGATCAGGAAACCATCGAGTTCGAGGACATCCTGGGTCAGAACCACACGGTGAGTTACCAGGAAATTTCCGCCACCATCGGCGAAGTGGCCGAGCGCATCGCCGGGCAAGTCCACGCCGAAGTCATGCCCCTCAACCAGAAGGCCCCCGAAGTGGTGATGCTGGTGGGGGGCGGGGCCCTCACGCCGGGGCTGGCTGATCACCTCTGCGACAAGTTCGATCTCTCCAAAAGCCGCGTGGCGGTGCGCTACGTCAACAGCCTGCGGCGCATCGAAAACCTGCCCGAAAACCTGAGCACACCAGAGTTCATCACGCCCTTCGCCATTGCGCATCAGGCGGTGTTTGGCCGGGGTTTCCGGTTCAAGAGCGTGTATGTGAACGGCGCGCTGGTGCGGGTGCTGGAGCTGGTGGACCACATTCAGCTCAAGGATGCCCTCATCGCCGCCGGGTTTTCCATGGACCGCCTGAAGGGCAAGATTGGCCGCAGCCTGTCGCTGGAGGTGAACGGCCGCATCCGTCTGGTCAAGGGCAAGGTGGGGCCGCCGCCAGGGATTCTGCTGAACGACGCCGAAGCGAACCTGGACCAGCAGGTGGAAGAAGGCGACCGCATCGAAATCAAGGAGGGCCTGCGGGGCGAAGACGCGCTCATCACCTGCCGCGAGCTGTTGCAGGAAGAAGGCATTCATCAGGAGTGGTCTTTGCTGGTGAATGGTCGCCCCACCACCGTGCGGGTGCTGGTGATGCTCAATGGCCGCCGGGCCGACCTGGACGAACCCATCAAGGACCGCGCCGTGGTGCAGGTGAAGACCGTGCAAGGCGTGCAGGATCTGCTGGAATATCTCGACGCCGGCCTTGGCCCCAACAGCTATCGCCATGTGCGTATCCGCACCATGGCCGAGACCCTGGAGTTTCGCAAAGCCCTGGTGGACGTGACGGTGAACGGCATGCCCGCCACCCTCACCACCCACATCAACGACGGCGACCGTGTGGACTGGAAAACCCACCAGGCCGCCGTGAGCGTGCAGGACATTCTGCACGAAGCGGGCATTGAGGCCCCCAGCCTGAACCTGACGGTGAACGACCGGCCTTTTACACTCCAGCTCACGCCTGCGGTGCGCATGCACGGCAAACTGGTGCAACTCACCGACATGGTGACGGAAGACACCGATCTGGACGTGGAATCCACCGCCAACCGCACCCCCATCCTCAGCGACGTGCTCAAGGAATATCCCATCGATCCGCAAAAACGTCAGGGCACGCTGCTGCGGATGCAGGTCAACGGCCAGCCCGCCGGTTTC
The DNA here is from genome assembly GCA_964371695.1 of uncultured bacterium. Taxonomy (GTDB): domain Bacteria; phylum CAYJOG01; class CAYJOG01; order CAYJOG01; family CAYJOG01; genus CAYJOG01. The sequence continues at coordinate 1,404 of CAYJOG010000364.1, read as the reverse complement.
ACCACTGTGCTGAATCCCGGCGACAGCGTGAAGATATTTTTTGAATGAGACCCCGGTTTCGGGTCAGTCCATTGCTGTCAGGTTAATCTGTCGCCCCGGCGTCTCGCCGGGAGAATAAAAACCGCCGCAGGCGGCGCAAAACAACTGTTTTTTCTGGGAAATAACGGAAAGAGAGAAATAAGGCGCGCGCCTCTGGCGCGGCAAATACTCCCGGCGAGACGCCGGGGCTACGTTAAAAAGCCTTGCAATTCCTCGTTTTTTTTATGAACCTGACAGCAATGTTCGGGTCAGTCCCCCAGATAAGACTTCTCCACTTCGTCCGTGCCACGCAGGCTGGCGGCCTCTGCCTCTTTGATGACCCGGCCCTGGTTGAGCAGATAGGCCCGCTGGGTCAGGCGCAGGGCCATGTGGGCGTTCTGCTCCACCAGCAACACCGTGAGCCCCTCTCGCACCAGGTCACCCAGCACACCATAAACCTGCTGCACGATGGTGGGGGCCAGGCCCATGCTGGGTTCATCCAGAAGCAGCAGACGGGGGCCGGACATGAGCGCACGCCCCAGGGCCAGCATCTGTTGCTCACCTCCGCTGAAGGTGGCCGCCGGTTGGTGCAGGCGCTCGGCAAGGCGCGGAAAAATGCCCAGCACTTTATCCAGACGCTGTTTGACCACGGCTTTGTCTTTGACCAGATGCGCGCCCGCCAGCAGGTTTTCCTGTGTGCTGAGGCGGGGGAACACCCGGCGGCCTTCGGGCACCAGCACCAGCCCCCGGCGCACCCGTTCTTCGGCGGCCAGCCGGTGAATGGCCTGCCCCTCAAACAACACCTCGCCGCGCCGCAGGGGCAACAGGCCGCTCAAGGCCGCCATGAGCGTGGTTTTGCCCGCGCCGTTGGGGCCAAGCAGGCACACCGCCTCGCCGGGGGCCACCGCGAGGCTGATCTCCTTCAGCACATCCAGTCCCCGGCCATAACCGGCCACCACGCTGCGCACTTCAAGCATGGCGGTCCTCTGGCTGTTCTTCGCCCAGATAGGCGCTGATGACCTGGGGATGATTGCTGATTTCTTCAAAGGTTCCCTGGGTGATGACCCGGCCCTGGGCCAGCACCGCCACGGTGCTGTTGAGGTGGCGGATGAAACTCATGTTGTGCTCGATGACGATCAGGCTCAGGCCCTGTTGCTGCAACCGCAGAATGTCCTGGGCCAGCAGCAGGGCGTCAGCGTGGTCCATGCCTGCCGCCGGTTCGTCCAGCAGCAGCAGCCTGGGGCGGGTAGCCAGGGCGCGGGCGATTTCCAGCCGCCGCCGGTGGGCATAGGGCAGACTGGCGGCAAGTTCGTTTTCACGGGCCAGCAGGTCTTTGTCCAGATTCTCCAGCAGGGCGCGGGCTTCGCCCCGCAGCCGCGTTTCTTG
>CAYJOG010000363.1:0-3707 GCA_964371695.1 uncultured bacterium | reverse complement strand
ACCATGCCTGACCTGGATCACCTGCTCTCAGACATCGAGCCTCCCAGCGCCGGGGCCGCGCCCTCGGTGGCTCCCGTTATTCCCCTCGAATCCCCGGTCCCTGTGGCGGGCGTTGCCGCCGCAGAAGACTTGCCGCCCATTCCGGTTCCGCCCTCGCCAGTGGCCAGCCCCGAAGCAAGACGCAAACGGAAAATCATGAAGCGCAGGCAAAACAGCCGCCAGTGGCAGTGGCTGGTGGCGGTGTGCGCCACGGTGGCCATGGTGGCGCTGGTGGTTTCCAATTGGGGCAACCTGACGCTGGACCGGGAAATCAAGGCGTTTGAAGAAACGGGCACCTTTCAGGAAAAGGTGCTGCGCCTGAACGCCCTTTATGCCAAGGCCGGGCAAATCGAAAAGAACAACTGGTTTCTCAAAATTTTCGCCCCCGGCAAACACCAGCAGGTGGTGGCGGACACCTTCATGATGCTGGACCACCATGCCCTGGAATACGCTCAGGAAAACCCGCGACACGCCAAAGCGTTTTTGGAGAAGGTGGATGGGCGGTATTGGAATGAAGGGCTGATCAAGGACTTCTTGAACCAATTGGCGGAGCAGTCCCAGGCGCAGAAACCTGCCCTGGGTGAGACGCAAAAAATTCTGGGCAAAAAGGTGCTGGAGTTGCACTGCGATAAAGCCCCTGTCCAGTGCCGTGAACTGGCGTCGCTGGTGGGGTTTGACTTGCCCGAGGCCCGCGAGGTCAAATCCCTGTCCGCCTCAGCGCCCCTCAGTCCTTCGGCTGACCTGAGCGAAAGCGTGAAGCCTGCGGGGCTGCCAACAAAACAGAAAACCACTCAGGCAAAACCTGCGGCGAAAAAACCCCTCCCCGCCCCCAAGGCAAAACCGGCCACGCCTTTTCCGCCGCCAGCGGCCAAAAAACCGGCCCAGCCCATTCCCCCCACCCACGCCCTGGTGGGTTTTCCCTCCAAGTCAGCGGCGCTGCGGTCTGCCCTGGCCAAGGCGGGCATCAAACCCCGTGTGGTGGATTTCCCTGGCAAAGGCGAAAAACTGGTGCTGGCCCACGCTTCGGTTTATGCGGGTAAATCCGCACTGAAAAACCAGATGGACGCGGAGTTCATGCGGGTTATGGACACGGTGATACAGGCCCTTGGTCCCCAGGGGGGCCAGCAGTTGTACGAAGTCCATTACCGCGTGTTGAACCCGGCGGGCAAACCCGTGAAAACCTGGAAGGTGCTGTATCAGCCCTATCGTGTGTGGGTGAAAGACGGAAAGCCGCAGGGAAGGTTGCAGCAGGGCGTCATCACGGTGGTGCGCTGAGCGCGGGGCCGGTTCCGAGTGGCCGCCCTGCATGAAGACGGACCCGCCCCGCCCCACGGCCCTCTGCCAGGGGCGGTGATTTTTGCCCGCAACGAGGCAGGCAACATCGGCGCGCTGGTGCAGGCTCTTTTGGCGCAAAGGAGCGCTGGTGCGCTCGCAAAACTGGTGGTGGTGGTGGATGACGCCGCCGATGGCACCGCTGCACTGGCCAGATCTGCGGGCCAGGGAGACGACCGCCTGCATGTGTTGGAAAACCCTGTCGCCAGAGGCAAATGGCCTGCCATGCGCGGTTTTTTTGAATCGCTTGAAGACGACCCAAAGACCCCCTGGTTTGTTTTCTCTGCGGATGTTTTGCCCGCCGAAAATCTGTTGCCGGAACTGTTGCGCCAATTAACGCCTGGCGATGGAATGGCCGAAGTGGTTGGCCCCCGCGTGGTGCCCCTGAATGAGGCCGCCGGTTTTGGCCGGGTGGTGCATGTGTTGTGGGCGCTGCACCACGCTGCGGCCCTGGCCCGGCCCCGGGCCGGGGAGATGCTGCTGCTGAAAAATCTGCCGCCGCCCTGGCCACAAAAGGTGCTGGTGGATGAACCCGCCCTGTGCGAAATGGCCCGGCAGCGGGGCGGCCGGGTGACTTACGCGCCCCAGGCCGTGGTGTTCAACCTGGGGCCGGGACGGGTGGGGGAATACCTCAAACGCAGGCGTTCACTGGCCGCTGGTTTTGTGGTGTTGCGCAGAGAGGGGCTTTGCCCCCGTTATCACCTTCACGAGTGGTGGCCCATGGCCAGGTGCCTGCTGCGGTGGACCTGGGCGGGCACGCCAGTGGGCCGCTGGCCCGTGCTGGCGGCCTGCGGGCTGGAGGTGCTGAGCCGCCTGCTGGGTTGGTGGGACGCAGCCACTGGTAAACTTTCACCCCTCTGGTCATCCGCGCCTTCCACCAAAAATCTGCCGCCGGGCGACGAACCCCGCCGGGCAGCCCTATTGATTCAATCCGGTTTCTGGTTTCCCTGACCCACTTCAGTCCAGACTTCCAGTTACTTCAGCGCCGGGCGAAAAAGCAGACTGAAGCTGGCCGAAGTCCGGGTAGGTCTCCAGAAAATCGCCCAACTGGGTGAGGTTGAACATCTCACTGAGTTTTGGGTTGGCCCCCACGGTGGCCATGCGGCCGCTGGACGCACGCAAAAGACTCCCGATACGGGCCAACTGGCCCAGTGAGCGGCTATCCAGAAAAACGGTCTGGTTCAGGTCCACCGCCAGTTGATGCCGCCCCTCTTTTTTCTTGAGATGCTCGTAAACCCCAAGCAGGGCGTCACTGTCCTGAAAATGCAGGCGGTTGGGCAGCGTCAGCAGGTAGTAGCCTCCCTTGTGTTCGAGGATGACGCGACTGTTTGAAGAAAAGGGAGCCATGATAATCAATATCATTATTATCCAGGATTGGATACTGTGCTTGCCCGGAATGTCTTTTTAAGCAATATGGTTTTCTCTTCAGGATAGAAATATCCAGTTGTGGTGAAGGGCAGTCTGGTTTTATTTTGACCGCTTCAGGCAGAGGTTTGATGCGCCCGCAGCTTTTTATTCAACGGTCTGCTGCATCTGGTTTGTTGTGCGTTGATAAAAAGTGACGCCCCCCATGTCCACCGGCAGAAACCAGTCCTCCAGTCGCCACAGGTTTTCTGTGGCCGAAAGCACCAGATAACCCCCTGGCCGCAACTGACGGGCAAGGTGTTGCAGCGCGGCTTCACGTTTGGCGGCAGAAAAGTAATAAAGCACGTTGCGGCAAAAAAGGATGTCCATCAGTGGCAGGTGGGTCGGCGGGGGATGCAGCAGGTTGTGCTGAAAAAACTGAACCAGGTTTTTCGCCCTGGGCTGAATCCGCCAGTGGGTGTCGTCTTTTTCGAAAAACGTGTTCAGGCGGTTTTCGGCCATGCCACGGCCCACTTCGAAAGGCAGGTATTGGCCCGACTTGGCTTTTTCAAGCGCAGTGAGGCTGATGTCGCTGGCATGGATCTCCACCGGCAGGCCGTTTTCCAGCGCTGAAATGGCCAGTGTGTAAGGCTCCTGGCCGGTGGCGCAGGCGGCGCTCCACAGCCGCAGGGGGCGGCTGGGAACCCACAGCTCTCTGGCCGCTTTCAAAAATCCACCGATGGCCGCTTCCTCCCTGAAGAAATAGGTCTCCTGCACGGTGAGGGCATCGAGCAGCAGCGCACCCTGATTGTGAACAGGGTGATTCGCCTTGCCCCTGAACCGCCCCAGGCGCATTTCCACGGTGGTTTTTGCGTCGGCGGCGAAATCCCACCCGGCTTTTTCCCGCACAAAAGCCCGCAGGGCTTCAAACTCTTCGGTGCTCAACTGAATAATTGTTCCACCTCCCGCGCCAATAGCCGGAGGGGCAATAT
>CAYJOG010000362.1:0-3710 GCA_964371695.1 uncultured bacterium | reverse complement strand
CCCCCCCCCCCCCAACAAAAAAAACCATTAAATCTCGCCCGCCCCCCGCCCCCCCCCCCCCCCCCCCGCTACTCCGGGCGGGAGGAATTGAGAGACAGTGCTGTTTTTGAAAATGCTCAGCCCCCCCCCACAAAGCGCACCACTTCCACCCTGTCGCCGGGGGCGAGGGGGAGCGTGTCCCAGGCGTCGTGGGGAACCATCTGGCCGTTGTGCTCCAGACCCAGGCCCTTTTCAGACAACCCCAGAAACGCCACCAGTTCCCGCAGCGTGAGCGCCTGGGGCAGGGCGTGGTCTTCGCCGTTGAGTGAAATGGAAAAACCGCTCATGTCGATTCCAATTCAAAATAACATGAATTGTAATCTTTTATTGGCCTTGCCATTCGTCCTGAATGGCTGCGGCCCGGCGCAGCGCAGGCAAAGCCTACTTGCGCCGCGAACGCCTGCGGCCCTTTTGGGGCCTCGGCGTTCGATGCGAATTCATCCATGAATTCATACCAATTTCGCCTCCCTTTTGGCCATGTTCCTCTTGCCCTGGCTGGCCAAGTCTGGCTCAGCTTAGCGCCATCTCGGTTATGAATTGGTATCATTCACTCACCAGCCACAGGCGCAGCGCGCCGCCATCCACCGTGGCCAGCATGGCCCCGGTTTCGTCGGTCTGGGCAAACAGCAGGTTCTCGCCCACGCCCGGCACTTCCTTCAGTTCGCCGCTCATCACGTTCAGCAAAACCGGCGGGCCGCCCTGTGGGGACAACCCCACGGCCACGGGTGCGCCTTCGGTGTAGCTCCAGGTCATGGTGAAAGGCAAGTTTACCCGGTAGAGCGGCCGGGCATCCAGGCTCCAGCCCTCGGCAAAGGGCGCGTCGCCGCCGCTCTGCACCACCACCACCCGCAGTTCACCGGCCAGCAGAATCTGGGGCGACACCCAGCCCCGCTGGCCAGTGGTCTGGCGAATATCCCGCAACACGCCCTGACGGCTCAGCACCAGCAGGCGGTCGGCATCGGCAAACGCCGCGAAATGCTCGTTGCCGCTCAGGGCCGCCGTGGGGTTTTCCACGGGGCGGTCATGCACATAGCGCAGCAGCGTTTCACCGGCGGCATCCAGCCACAGCACCACGGCGCGCTCCGAGGGGCCAAGGGATTTCTGTGGATAAAGCAGCGCCGTTCTGCCCCCGGCCCCCACCACGGCCCGGCTGAAATATCCCTGGCTGGGCGGCAGCGGAAAAGTCTGGCTGCCGCTGAGGGGCGTGGTGAGGGTGAGTTTGCCCTCGCGGGGGTGCAGCGCAAGCCCCAGGCCACCGCTGGTGCTGCGGGTGTGAAAAACACCGCTGGTTTCGTCTTTGGGGAACGCCGAAAAAGTCAGGGTTTCCACCATGGCCCCTTCAAACGTCAAACGTCGGGACTCGTCCTGAAACATCAGCAGCAGGTCGCCCCCTGCGGTGTCCATGGCCAGCGGTTCTTCGGCCAGGGGTTCTTCCCACAGCATCAGGGGCTGGGCCACCGACACCGCCGGAAACAAAAAAAACAGCGCCGTAAAAAACAGCCAGAACCGCACCCGCTCACAACCCCCGCGCCGCAAGGCGGCCCTGCACCTGCGTGATGAGTTCGTCCAGCGAGCCATTGTTGTGGAACACCTCATGGGCGGCGGTCATTTTAGGCCCCAGGGGGGCCTGGGCGGCCATGCGGGCGCGGGCTTGGTCTTCGGGCAGGCCGTCGCGGGCCATGATGCGCCCCAGTTGTGTGTCTTCGCTGGCTGCCACCACCCACACTTCATCAAACATCCCCTGCATGTTCGCCTCAAACAACAGGGGCACGCTCACCACCACGTGGCCGGGGGCCGCCGCCATGCGCTCCAGCGTGAGGCGGGCAATGGCGGGGTGCGTGATGGCGTTGAGCAGTCGCCGTTTTTCGGCGTCGGCAAACACCACCTGCCCCAGGGCCTCGCGGTTGAGTTCACCGGTGGGCGACAACACGCCGGGGCCGAAAGTCTCCACAATGCGGCGCAGGCCCTCGCTGCCGGGGGCCACCACCTCGCGGGCCAGTTGGTCGGTGTCAATGTGGGTCCAGCCGTGCTGCGCCAGCACGCGGGCCACGGTGCTTTTGCCGCAGGCGATGTTGCCGGTGAGGCCGATTTTCAAGTGAAGCGCCACCCGTGTAATGGTTGGACAGGGAGGTTGGGCAATGAAGGCATCCGGCGGTCTTCGCTCAATACGCCTTCGCAACCCGTCATGAGGGCCGTGGCAAGATGAATGGCATCTGGCATTTTGACCCCCAGGTCTGCCCTGAGTTGCGCCGCAGTCATCAGCACCCCCAGATCCACCGGTTTCACTTCAAGCCCTGTCAGTTCACAGAACAAGCCGTCAAAACGGTTCTTCAGCGTCGTGTCATGATTTCTCAGCGGCAGCACCAACGATTCCGCCCATGTGAGTTGGCTGGTGATGGCAAGCGCCTGTTGTGCCCCAATGGCCTCAAACAGGCACTCGACCTGAACACGCAGGTCTTCGCGGCCTTCCACAATGGCGATCACAACGTTGGTGTCCAGATAAAATTTCCTGATCGCCGCCGCGCTCACTCAGCCGGTGCCCGCTCATCCCATTCATCTCTCAAGGCGCGCACCCAGTCCACGATTTCCTGCGTGTTCTTGAACTGGCCAGCCCCTTTGCCCCAAAAATCAGACACGGGCCGCGTGCGGGGTGCGTCTTCACTCAGCACGATCACTTCCACCCGCGCACCCTCCCGCAGCGCAGGCGAATCAATTTGCACCCGTCCACCCGGCAGCACCACGGTTTCCTGTCTCAACGCCTGTGCCATGCCTGCATTTTAACGGCAAAGGCCAGTTTTTCCTATCACGGCTGTTTCGGCGCGGCGGCGTCCAACTCTTTGCTCCACTGCTGAATGGCGCCGAACACGTCGTCGGGCGGAATGGTGTGGCCGGTCTCGAACCACACGAGTTTTTTTTGTGCGGAGCCAAGACCTGCGTACATGCGCTCGGCGTCGTCGGGGCGGAACAGCACGTCCAGTTTGCCGTTGAGCATGAGCACGGGCATTTTGATGGCGGGCACGTGAAAGAAGGGGTCGATTACGTGGCGCAGTTCCTCAAACCCCTTCAGGCCCCGCGAGAGCGGCATGATTTTGGTGAGGTCGGCCCCGCCCACCAGCAGCACGCCCCGGTCAATGCGTTTTTCCACCGACAGCAGCGCCGTGCCCATGAGGGTGCCCAGGCTTTCGCCGATGTAGGTGACGGGCAGGTTCAGGCCCAGGTGTTCCCGTGCGCCGTCAATCACGCGGCGGTGGTCCCGCACGGTTTGCAGAAAAATGTCCCGCAGCGCATTGGGCCGCTCCATGAGGTGCTTGCCGCTCCATTTGCCCACCAGGGGGCTGGTGCGCTCGCCGTGATACATGGCGTCGGTGAGGATGACGGCATAGCCCATCTCCTTCACCAGACGCGCCGCGAGATGCTGGTGGCGGGTCTGCTCTTTGCTGTCGCTGTTGCCGTGCTGAATGATGGCCAGGCGCGTGGGGGTCTGGCCGGGTTTTTCCACCAGCCAGGTGGTGACGGGTTTGTCCAGCACCGAGATGAAGGTGACGTGGGTGAAGCGCACACCTTCTTTGGTTTCGACCTTGCCCTTGGTCACCGTCACCGGCACAGCGTGGTCGTATTCAAACAGCGAGCGCACAAAGTTATCCAGCGTGGTTTCGGCGGCCTGGGGGGCG
>CAYJOG010000361.1:0-3711 GCA_964371695.1 uncultured bacterium | reverse complement strand
GGTGTGGCCATGGGCAGAGGCGCTGGCGGGGTTTCTTCGGTCACCACAGGCGCAGGGGCAGTGGCCACGACATCGGCAGCGCCAGTCGCCGCTGGTTCCACTTCGGCCACGGGCGAAGTTTTCGGCGTGGGTTCACCCAATGGCGGCGGAGGATTGGGGTCCACCGAGGGGCTGAAGGCGTCGTGCTCTGCCGCGGGCGGCTGGGGTGGCGCACCCGCGCCGTAGGCGGCCAGGGGGTCTTCTTCGGTGGCGACGGCTGTTTTCTGAAACAGGCTTGGCCCGGCGGTGGTGGTTGTGGTGGCGGCGCGGGTTTCGGTTTGGGCGGCTTGTGCAGCAAGAAGGGATGCCCCCGCACCAAAACGGAAGGCCGGTGCCTTGACACCTTTACCCGCCGGTTTGCCCAGCTTGATTTTTTTGACCGGCAAAGTCTCGCGGCACTGGGGGCAAACACCCGAAGGGCCGGTCACCAGTGCGGGGGCGCCGCAATACACACAAGCTCCGGCCATAAGGCGGCTCTATTTTATGGCCAGTTCCCCCATCCGTCAGGCGAAAGTCGGGCGGGTCCCGTTGCCTCCGAAAAAAAACGGGTGGGTTACAGGCTGAAGCGGTAACCGCCGCCCAGGGTGAGGTGTCCCAGGCGGGCGTTGTTGTATTTCGCTTTTTCAGGCCCAATGGTGTAGCGCATTTCGGTATAAAGCCCGCCTCTGAACTCCACGCCCGCCCGCAGGTGCAGGCCCAGGTCGCTGGAGGACCCCGCCCCCGTGATGCTGGTGTTGAGCAGGTTCAGGCCAGCGCCGTAATAAAAAGACGGTTGGCGGTTCTTGTTGTTTTCGGGAACATAGAGGATGTAGGAAAGGTTTACGTCCACCACGTCCATGTCGCCCGCAGCGGTGGTCAGGTTGTGGTTGCCTGCGTTCACACCCAAGGCCACCACGCCATAGGTGCTCACGCGTTTCTGGGCTTCCACCTCCCAGTGAAAGGCGCTGTCCACGTCAGGATTGGGCCAGGCATAGGTGGCTCCTGCGCCCAGGGTCCAGTTGTGGGGAATGTTGACTTGGTTCTTTTTTTTGTTGGCGGCGTTCTTTTTTTCAAGCTCGCGCACTTTTTTTTCAACGCGGCTTTCGCTCTTGGCGTGCAGGGTGGCCGGTGTTGCCACGCTCAGCGTCAAAAGCCCCGCGAGGGGAAGAAGAAGGATTCTGTCAAGGCGCATAGAGGGTCATCCTAACGAGAATTGGGGGTGATACAAACAAAAACCCCGGCCCATCAGGGCCAGGGTTTTCAGATTGTCTGTTTGTTGAGGAGATTACAGGCTGAAGCGATAACCGGCGCTCAGGCTCAAACCACCCAGGCGGGCACCGTTGAAGTTGGACACGTTGCCCGTGTCAACCCAGCGCAGTTCGGTGTAACCGCCGCCTTTGTATTCCACACCAGCGCGCAGGTGAAAGCCCAGTTCGGTTTCACTGCCGGCGGTGTCCACTTCGCCCCGCACCAGAGAGGGGCCGCCTCCCCAGTAAAAACCGGGCTGGCGGTTGCCTTCGTCTTCACCCACGTGTCCCAGCAGGCTCAGGTGAATGCCCAGGGTGGACATTTCCAGCGCGCCCAGGGGGGCGTTCAGGTCGTTTTGGGCATAGGTGACAGACAGACCCAGCGACTGGCGCTTTTTGATCTTGGTCTGCACGTCCAGGCCCCAGATTGCCGCGTTGTCGGTATCGGCATTGGCGGTGAAATAACCCGCCTCCAGACCGATGGCCCATTTATGCGGCGTGCCAGGGATGTCTTTGGCCTTGGCAGGCGCCTTGGCGGCTTTGCCCTTGGCCGCAGGTTTGGCGGCGGCTTTTTTGGCGGCGGCCTGTGCGGTGGCGCCCGCGCCACCGGCAAGCAGTGCGGCGGCAGTCAGGCAAACGGAAACTTTCTTCAGCATGTGTTGTGTCCTCCTCAGGTGAGTCGTTCGGCAGTATAGGAACAAGATAGCATCAGGTCAAAGGGGTGAAAATTTGTCTCATTTTTTGGTTTTTGTTCTGGCCGGGCCGTGGCCGCTGTGTCTTCAGGCCTTTCCTTTTATTGCTACCCTTGGCATGTGAATGAACTGCACCAGCCATTGAGCCAGCGCCTGCGGCCTTCCTGCCTCGAAGAAGTGGCCGGGCAGCGGCACCTGCTGGCCCCCGGCAAGCCCCTGTGGGCGTTTTTTAACGGAAAGTTGCTGTTTTCGTTTGTGTTATACGGCCCGCCGGGTGTGGGTAAAACCACCGTGGCCAGCCTGCTGCTCAAACACTCCCCGTTGCCCCACGAGCGTTTCAGCGCAGTCATGGCCTCCATCACCGAAGTGAAAGAGGTCATCAAACAGGCTAAAAAACGCCACGCCGAAACGGGCCAGCCCACGCTTTTGTTCGTCGATGAATTTCACCGCTTCAACCGCCAGCAGCAGGACGCCTTTCTGCCCTGGGTGGAAGAAGGGGTGATCGTGCTCATGGGCCTGACGACAGAGAACCCTTATTTCTGTCTTCAGCGGGCATTGCTCTCGCGGGTGCGGCTGTTCAAGTTCAAACCCCTTGCGCCCGAAGACCTCGCCGCGCTGGTGGACCGTGCGCTGGAATCCAGCCAGATGACCCTGGATGAAAAACTGAAATCTTCACTGGTGGGCGGATGTGGGGGAGACGCCCGCCAACTGCTGGACACCGTGGACCTGCTGGTGCAATCCACCCAGGCCCAGGGGGTGACACACCTTTTACCGGAACACCTGAAGGAACTGGAACTGGACCTGAAACCCCACACCCACGACCGGGCCGGAGACAGCCACTACGACATCATCAGCGCGCTCATCAAAAGCATTCGCGGCTCAGACGTAGACGCGTCGTTGTTCTGGATGGCCCGTCTGCTGGCGGGGGGTGAAGACCTGATGTTCATTCTGCGGCGGATGCTGATTCTCGCCAGCGAAGACATCGGCAACGCAGACCCCCAGGCTCTGGTGCTGGCGGCCTCGGCGCGCCTGGCCATAGAGCACGTGGGGCCGCCCGAGGCGCATCTCATTTTGTCTCAACTGGTGTGTTATCTGGCGCTTGCGCCCAAGTCCAACGCCGCCTACAAAGCCCTCAAACGGGTGGAAAAACACGTGTCCGAACTGGAAGGCCCCACGGTGGTGCCCGTGCATCTGCGGGGCAAAAGCACCCGACAGGGAGAGGCTGACCCGGCTGCTTATCGTTATCCCCACGATGAGTCAACCCACTGGGTGGCGCAGGCCTATTTCCCGGTTGGGGTAACGCCCCGCAAGTATTATGAACCGAGCCAACAGGGACAGGAGGCAAACATTCTCACATGGCTCAAGAACGCGAAAAAATCCTGATCACCGGCGCTGCGGGTTTTTTGGGCAGCCGTCTGGTCGAGGCACTGAAAGACAAACACGAGGTCATCGCCGCCATTCACCACGCCCCTTTGCCGGTGGCCGGTGTGGAAACGGTGAAGGTGGACTTCATGGACATCGACACCTATGAAGACCTCATCATCAACCTCATGCCCAGCGTGCTGATTCACTGCGCTGCCTTCAGCACCATCGAGCAGTGCGAAGAAAATGAAGACGACGCCATGGCCATCAACGACGACGCCGCCGAGCAGTTGTTTGAAACGCTGAGCGAAGAAGGCGGTTATGGCATTCTCATCAGCACCGATCTGGTGTTTGACGGCAAGAAGGGGTTTTACATAGACACGGCCTCTACC
>CAYJOG010000360.1:0-3713 GCA_964371695.1 uncultured bacterium | reverse complement strand
GTCCCCGCCCGCCTGAACAAAAAAAACAAAAGACCTTTTTCATTTGAACGGCGGGCGGGGACGCCCGCCCCACTGCTGTCAGGTTGATGAAAAAAGTCGGGGGGTTGCCGGGGCTATCTGTCACCCAACAGCAATGACCCAAAGCCTTATGCTTCAACCCATGCAGGTGGAGGTCATCGGTTTTTCCCGCGAGCGCAGGGGCGGCCTTTATTTTTTTCTGGCGCTGCTGGCAGTGCTGCTGAGCCTGCCCGCGCTGCAACAGGGGGCGTGGTTTTACAGCAATTACGACGAATGGTTTGTGGTGGAAACCGCCCTGCACCTGCCCCGGCAGGGGGGCAATCCCCAGCGGTTCGACTGGCCCAGTCTGGTGTTTTATTTGCAGGCGTTTTTCACCGGTCTGGTGATGCTGGGGGGCAAACTCACGGGGGCCTTTGGCTCGCTGGCCGGGTTCAGTCAGTGGTATCACCTGCACCCGGAAAAACTCCTGATCTGGTCGCGGTTTTTCATGTTGTTGGTCAATGCGCTGTCAGTGGCCGCCGCCGCCTGGATGCTGCGGGCGCTGCCCCGGCGCTGGGCGCTGGTGCTGGGGCTGGTGTATCTGTTTTTGCCGCTCAGGCTTCAATATGCCCACGGGTTGCTGCCCGAAAGCCCCATGCTGCTGCTTTCGTTTCTGGGGCTGGGGCTGCTCACCGGGCCGGTCACACCCACGGCAAAGGTCTGCGCCCTGAGCGGCGCCTTACTGGGGCTGGCGGCGGGGGCGAAATATCCGGCGGTCTTGCTGCTGCCCCTGGCCTGGGCGCTGTTTCTGGCCCGGCCCGAAAACAGGCTGGGGGTTCTCAAAAGCCTGCTGCTGATGGGGCTGGGTTCGGTGGCCGGTTTTTTTGTCAGTTCGCCTTTTGCGCTGCTGGACCAGCAGAACTTTTTGTATTGGCTGCGGTGGCAGGTGCAGCACACACAGGGCGCGGGGCATCACGGCCTGGCGCACAAAGCAGGCGCGGGCGAGTTTTATGCCCTGGCGGTGCAGGGCTTTGGATTGTTTTTCCCCATTGCCGCCCTGGCGGTGTGGCGGGGGCTGTGGCACCGGTCCAGTCGGGGCATGGCGCTGGTGGTGGTGCTGATGCTGGTGTACTTCCTGCGCCTGAGTATTTTGTTCGACAAATATCTGCTGGTGTTTTTGCCGCCGCTTTTGTTGCTGAGCGGCCTGTGGCTGGAATCGTTCACCTTCACCGCCGTGTTTTTTGTGCGCCCGGTGTTGCTGGTGAGTGTGCTGATCATGGCCGTGCTGGCCGTGTCGCTGATGGGGCGTCTGTCCCGGACAGACGCACGCGAAACCGCCATGCACTGGCTGGCCGCCCATCTGCCCTCCAACGCCCGTGTGGCGGTGGATATGCACCTGCCGGACCCACCTCTGAACCGGGCCGCTCTGCGTGAACGCCTGCGCCGCGAGCCTGCAAACCAGCGGCTGAAAACCCTTTTGGCCCAGCCACCCGCCAAAGGGTTTTATGCCCAGGCCATTCCACTGCAATACTGGAAGAAACAACCCGACCTCACCGCGTGGCTGGTGCGGGGGCGATATAGCCACGTGGCGGTGTTCAAAGATTCTCTGGGCCGCCTGCAAAAACAGGACAGGGAAGTGGCGCGGTTGTTTGTTCATCTGGAAGAAAACGGCGCGGTCATTTACCGCGCACCGGAAAACAGGGTGGTCATTTACCGGATGAACCGCAGAAAATCCTGAAAAACACTCCCATGGACGCCTAAAATCCGTCCATCATGGACATCACCGTCAAACACGAGTTTCCCTTTCCCCTGGACACGGTTGTCGCGGCCCGCCACGTCAAGATTTACAACACGTCCGAACACCCGGATATCCGGGTGGTGGAGTATCTGAGCCTGGAGGAAAAAGAAGACGAAATCCTCACCCAGCGCCTCATGCACCTTCAGAATCCCCCCAACCTGCAAAAAATGATCACCCCCGAAATGGCCGAGTGCGTGGAGCACACCACCTGGCACAAAAATCAACACACCGCCAAGTTCGACATCCTGCCCAAAATGATGGGCAAGATGCTCTCGTGGTCGGGCAAGATCAGGTTCTTCCCCCATCCTCAAAAAAAGGACACCACCGTGCGCGAGAGCTACACCATCGCCAAATGCGGTGTGCCCATGATGGGTGGCGGCATCGAAAAATCCATCGTGAAGGGTTATGAAAAAGCCATGAACAAGGAGTTCGAAAGCCTGCTGCACGTCATCGAACTGCTGGAAAAAGGCGAAGTCAAAAGGCCCTATTGATCATGCCTGGGATCATCCGCACTTTTCGCACAAACCGCCATTGCCGCCCGGTGATACTGGCCGCCGTGGTGTTGCTGGCGGGGCATGTTTTTGCGGCCAGCGCCAAGGCGGCGGGGGAGTGGTTTCCCGGTGACATTCACATTCACGCCACCGGCGCAAGCTGGGACGGCGACAAGATTTCCTTCCCCGAAGACATCAAGAAGGTGGCCCTGGAACGGGGCCTGCGGTTTGTGGTGCTGACCGATCATTCCGACGCCACCGGCTCCAAGGACGCCACCGAGGCCTATTACAACCTGGGGCCGGAGTTCACCTATTGGGAAAAAGCCAAGGCGCTGTCTGAGCCGGGCCGGTTCCTGATGATTGATGGCAACGAAATCAGCCCCCTGCCCCAACCCCCCACGCGGCCCGGCGGCCACATCGGTTGTGTGCCGGTGGATCAGAACACCTTTGACCTGAGTGGTTCCTTCACCGACCGCCCCCCCGGCGCGGTCAAGGCCGAAACCGCTATTCGCCAGTGCCGCGAGCGCGGGGGTTATGTCATCGTGAACCACGCTTATAACTTCGCCCCCTGGGTGGAGTTTGACTGGACCAGCCGTGACTATGACGCGCTGGAGGTTTTCAACGGCGGCATGTTTTTTGACAAATACGACCAGCGGGTGCTCAAGGCCGGTTTGTGCGACTGGGCATTGGGAAAACGCACCGTGCTGGTGGGCGGCAGCGACACGCACCGTGTCTACATTCCCCAGGGTGAAAAACCCAGTGAGTCGGCCCTGGGCTTGCCCACCACCTACATCCACGCGCCCGCGCTGGCTAGGCCAGACCTGATGAAAAGCCTGAAGACCGGCAAGGTGGTGGTGCGCGGCACGGGTGTGTTTGTGGATTTTCAACTGATGCAGAACGGCAAGGCGCTGGGCACGATGGGCGACACCGTGAAGCTGGGCGAAGGGGCGCTTTTGTTGTCGGCGAGCGGCACCGTGCCGGTGGGCAAAGAGATGTCGCTGAAAATCATTTTTGTGCCCAAGGGCGGTTGCGAAGACACCCGCCAGCCCGGCAAAAACACACTGCCCAAGGTGAAGGACACGGTGTTGGCCGAGCACCGCTTCACACCCGCCACCCCCAATTTTTCACACACCTTTGACCTGAAGCCACCGGGCGAAGGCGCGCTCATGCTGCTGCTCATCAAGGCCGCCCCCCTGACCTCTGAAAAATATGTGGCCCTCACCAACGCCGTGTTTCTGGAAAAATGAAATCGCATCACCGCTTGCTGTGTTTTCAGAAAAGCTGCTCGTGGGGCGCTGCGCATGGCAAGAAAGAACGCATCCCTCGTTCCCTCTCCCCTTTAGAGCCTGTTTCTAAATTGCGCCATGTGAAGCATGGTGTAATAGAAACAGGCTCTTGCGGGACATGGATGTCCCGCCCCAAAAGCC
>CAYJOG010000359.1:0-3722 GCA_964371695.1 uncultured bacterium | reverse complement strand
CCCCTGCCCGATCAGCGTCACCCCGTGTTGTTCACTGGTGTGGACATTGGTGATGAGCGGCGGCGGGAACTGGTGGGGGCGCTGCAAAAAAAATATGGCGAAAAGTTTGGCCTGTATGGCTGGCCGGGCACGCCCAAAATCAGAGGTGTGGATTATTACCAGGTGCTGTCGGGTGCGCAGGCAGCCCTGAGCCTGAGCCGCAACACCGAGGCGGTGTGGTATCACAGCGACCGCCTCACCGACAGCATGGCCTGCGGCGCGCCCACGGTGGTGCTTTATGGCGCAGGCATGGAGCAGCTTTTCACCCAGAACGAGCATTGCCTGTGGGGGCGCACCAACGAGGAACTGTTGGGGGCCGTGGACCGTTTGCTGAACGACACCGCCCTGCAAAGCCACCTGCGATATCACGGCATGAGGCACATCTATCAAATCAGCCATCAGGAAAAAGTGACACGGGCGGTGCTGGAAATTCTGGAAGGCGGCGAAGCGGACGTGGCGTGGAACACGGTTCGCCTGAGAGAAAGTTGAGACCGTTGTTCCGGCGTTTCCTGTGCATGGCGCTGCTGCTTGCCGCCTGTTTGGGTCAGGCGCTGGCCGAGTCCGGCGGCGGATTGCAAAAACATTGGTCCCATCCGCTGCCGCCCCAAGGCAAAGCACCGCCCGGCTGGACAAAACTCGAAAAATCTCTGTTCCCGGACCAGTGCGGCGTGTGCCACCCGGCTCAGAAAAACGCCTGGCAAAACTCGCGCCACGCCAGGGCCACGGGGCCGGGGTTTGAGGGCCAGGCCCTGAAAATGATTCACGCCGCTGACCCAAAAAAAACGGGCACCTATTTCATGTGTACCCGCTGCCATGCGCCCCTGCACGAACAACGGGCACTGCTGCGCACCGGCCAGCCCAATCCGCAATTCAGTCCGCGGCTGTATGACACGGGGGTTTCCTGCGCGGCTTGTCATGTGCGGAGCCACCAGCGCCACGGCCCGCCCGGCCGCACGCCCCCCATGGCCAAACCTCCCCACGGGGGTTACACCGCCCACACTTTTTTTCAGAAGAGTGATTTCTGCGCCACCTGCCACCAGTTCAGGCCCAAAACGCAAAAGCAGTTCCTGGCCCAGAGCCTGAAGGGCAAGCTGTTTGAAAACACGTTTGAAGAATGGAAAAAAAGCCCTTTTGCCGCCAGGGGCGTGCCCTGTCAGGGCTGCCACATGCCAGACAGGCAACATCTGTTCCGGGGCATTCACCACCCGGACATGGTGCGCCGGGGACTGAAAATCACCCCCGGCCCGCTCAAAGCCGACACAGACGGCAAACAGCGCTGGCGGGTGGTGGTGAAAAGCCAGTGGGTGGGCCACCTGTTCCCCACCTACACCACGCCACAGGTTTTTGTGTCGTTTTACCAGACCGACGGGCGGGGAAAGATGCTCCCCACCACGCGGGTGCGTTTTCGCATTGGCTGGCACGTGGCCACTTCGCTGAAACAGGAATATGCCGACAAACGCATGAAACCCGGCGAAGCGCGGGCCTATCAATACACCTTCCGCCCTCACCCCAACGCCAAGCGTGTGGTAGCCCAGTTGTGGGTAGACCCTGATGAGCTTTACCGCCGGGTGTTCCGAAAGGCCCTCGCCGCAACGCAGCCCCCCGCCACACAGGCGGCCTATCAAAAAGCGCTGCAAGACGCCGACAACAACCGTTTTACCGTGTGGCGCAAGTCCCTTTTGCTGGAGAAATAATCTTTCCACAGGTCATTTGTCATCCTCCCCTCCAACCCCTAGAATCCTTCGGCAAGTCCCCCTGTGAAGACCCTCTGAACCACAGTCCGCACGGGCGGTTTGCGCGAGACCGAAGGGAGAATAACCATGCCCAGTATCGTGCTGGTCGGCGCTCAGTGGGGCGACGAAGGAAAAGGGAAGATCACCGACATGCTTTCTGAAAGCGTGGACGTGGTGGTGCGTTATCAGGGGGGCAACAATGCGGGCCACACACTGAACCACAAGGGGCAGGAATACAAACTGCACCTGATTCCCAGCGGCATTCTTTATCCCGACAAGATCAACGTGCTGGCCGACGGCTTGGTGATGGACCTGGGTGTGCTGCTGGGCGAGATTGAGGCCCTGGAAACCCGTGGCGTGGACTGCTCCAACCTGCGCATCTCCAAAAACGCGCATCTCATCATGCCCTATCACCGCGTGCTGGACCAAAAAGAGGAAGAACTGCGGGGCAAACACAAAATCGGCACCACGGGCCGGGGCATCGGCCCCTGTTATCAGGACAAAATGAGCCGCCGGGGCATCCGCATGATGGACCTGTATGACCCCGAAGAGTTCGAGGGCAAGCTGGGCCACACGCTGAAATACAAAAACCTGCTGCTGCGCAACATCTTTGATCACGAAGGTTTTGAGCGGGACCAGATTCTGGAGGAATGCTACGAGTTTGGCCGCCGCCTGAAACCCTATGTCGCCGACACCAGCCTGCTGGTGCGCTCGGCCTACATGGACGACAAGACCATTCTGTTTGAAGGGGCCCAGGGCACCCTGCTGGACATTGACAGCGGCACCTATCCCTATGTCACCAGCTCTCACCCCGTGGCGGGCGGCGCCACACTGGGCACCGGACTGGGGCCGGGCGAAATCGACCGCGTGATCGGCGTGACCAAGGCCTATACCACCCGTGTGGGCGAGGGGCCTTTTCCTGCGGAAATCCTGGGGGACGTGGGCGAGCGCATCCGCGCCGCCGGGGGGGAGTTCGGCACCACCACGGGCAGGCCCCGCCGCTGCGGCTGGCTGGACGTGGTGGCCCTGCGTTATGCCGTGCGCGTGAACGGCCTGAACACCCTGGCCATGACCAAGCTGGACGTGCTGGACGAGTTTGACGAGGTGCGCCTGTGCGTGGGGTATCGCTACAACGGCGATCGCATCAACGATTTCAGCACCGAGTTCAAGGTGCTGCGCGACTGTGAGCCCATCTATGAAACCATGGAGGGCTGGAAAACGGACACCACCGAAATGAAGACTTTTGAGGAACTGCCCGCCACCCTCAAGCGCTACATTCAGGAAGTGGAGAAAATGATCCGCACGCCCATCAGCATCATCAGCGTGGGGCCGGAACGCGCCCAGACGCTGATTCTGCGCAAGCTGATTTAGAATGGCCTTTTCCCCCTCTCCCCTTTATGGGGAGAGGGTGGCGCGCAGCGCCGGGTGAGGGGTTTGAGCCAAAAGCAAAATCCAGCCATGAAACTCGAAGCCCGACAACTGAAGGTTCTGGTAAAAGGGGTTCTCCAGCCTGTGCTTTCGCTGGATCACTGTCTCGTCAGTCCGGGCGAAAAACTCATCATCACCGGCCAGAGCGGCACGGGCAAAACCACCCTGCTGCATCTTTTTGCCGGACTGCTGCTGCCCACACAGGGCGAAGTGCTGCTGGATGGCGTGTCCACGGCGCGGCTGAAAGACAACGAGCGCACCACCCTGCGGAGGACCACCATGGGGCTGGTGTTCCAGCGGTTGAATCTGGTGGAACACCTCACGGCAAAAGAGAACATCCTGCTCAGCGCAGGGCGCGGCACAGCTGCCGAGAACAGGGCCATGTCGGCGCTGGACGACCTGAGCATGGAGCACAAGGCCCATACCCTGGTGGCCCGACTCAGTCTGGGTGAGCAGCAGCGTGTGGCCGTGGCCCGTGCGTTGGTGAACAGCCCCGGCCTGCTGCTGTGCGACGAACCCACC
>CAYJOG010000358.1:0-3731 GCA_964371695.1 uncultured bacterium | reverse complement strand
GGTGCTGCACCGCGCCCCCTGTGACGTGGCGATTTTCGGAGGTCTGCCGTGAGTGGCACCGCCGCGCCCACCCGGCAGATTCATCAGGTGGACGCCACCGAGGCGCTCGGCCTGCTGCATTCGCGGCCAGAGGGCCTGGACACCAGTGAGGTGCAGGTGCGTTTGGCCGAGGTGGGCCAGAACCTGCTGCATCCGCCCCCCCGGTTTGAGTGGACAAGCGCGCTGTTGCGCCAGTTCACCAACTTTTTTTCGTTGCTGCTGTTTGCCGCCGGGGCGTTGAGTTTTGTGGCCCATTCCCTCTCGCCGGGCGAGAGCATGGACCTGCTGGGCATCGCCCTGGTGGCGGTGGCGTTTTTCAACGGCCTGTTTGCGTTTTTTCAGGAATACCGCGCCGAAAAGGCCATGGCGGCGCTGCGTAATTATCTGCCCCCCAAGGCCAGGGTGATAAGAGGGGGCGCGGAAGAGGAAATCCTGGCCGAAGACCTCGCGCCCGGTGACGTGCTGCTGTTGACCGAGGGCGACCGCCTGCCCGCCGACGCCCGCCTGCTTTCTGTCACCGACCTCATGGTGAACAACGCGCCGCTCACCGGGGAATCCCGGCCCCTCTCGCTGGCCGTGGCCCCGCAGGAAGGCCGCCTGGAAGACGCCAGCAACGTGGTGTTCGCCGGTTGCTCGGTGCTGCGGGGAGCGGGCAAAGCGGTGGTGTTCGCCACCGGCGGGCGCACCGAGTTCGGCAAAATCGCCATGCTCTCCCAGGGCATCCGCCGGGCGTTGTCGCCGCTGGAGCGCGAGGTGCAGGCCATGGTGCGGGTGCTCACGCTCATCGCCATCACCATGGGGTTGACGTTTTTTGTCTACGGCGTTTTTCAGCAGCGGCCCCTGCTCATCAATCTGGTGTTCATGATGGGCATCATCGTGGCCAATGTGCCAGAGGGCCTGCTGCCCACCCTCACCCTGGCGCTTGCGATGGCCAGCCAGCGCATGGCCAAACGAAAGGTGCTGGTCAAAAGCCTGCAGGCGGTGGAAAGCATTGGCGCGGTGCATGTGATCTGCACCGACAAAACCGGCACGCTCACCCTCAACCAGCTCACCATCACCCGCATGGCCCTGCCCCTTGCGGTGGCGGCAAACCCGCCGGACGAAACCACACGGCGACTGTTGCGGGCGGCGATGTTTGCCAGCGAGGTGCGCGAGGGTGCGGCTGGCCTGGGGGGCGATCCGCTGGACGTGGCGGTGGCGACCGCCCTTGAAAAACAGGGAACCGGCTGGAAAACCCTCAGCGCCGACACCACGCGCCGGTTTGCCTTTGACGTGCTCAAGCGCCGCAGCGGCGGTGTGGGCCGCACCCCTGTCGGGCCGGTGCTGGGCGTGAAAGGCGCATGGGAAAGCCTGCGGCCCCTGCTGGGAGCGGTGCTGGACGGGGACGGTGAAGAAAAACCGGCCAACGAAACACTGCTGGCCAAGGCTGAAGACACGGTGCGGGCGCTGGCCCGCGAGGGGCTGCGGGTGATTGCCGTGGCCGAAAAAGCGGTGACGGAGCAGGCCGCTCTGGCGGCGGATCAGGAGGCGCTGGAGCCGGGGCTGACGCTGCTGGGTTTCATGGGCGTGGAAGACCCCCTGCGGCCCGAAGTGGCCCCTGCCGTGGCCAAGTGCCACGAAGCCGGTATTGAAGTGGTGCTGATTACGGGCGATCACCCCGACACCGCTTTTGCCATCGCCCGCAAGGCAGGCATTGTGCCGCCAGGGGTGGATGAAACCACGGCGGTGCTCACCGGTGTGGTGCTGGAGACTCTGAATAAATCAGTGCTGGAAGACCGCCTGCGATCGGGCCTTCAGGTGTTTGCCCGCACCACGCCTGAGCAAAAAATGAAAATCGTGGGCGCTTTTCAGGCCATGGACCGCGTGGTGGCAATGACCGGCGATGGCGTGAACGACGCGCCCGCGCTCAAGGCCGCCGACGTGGGCATCGCCATGGGCTTGAGCGGCACCGACGTGGCGCGGGAATCCGCCCACCTGATCTTGCTGGACGACAACTTTGCCAGCATCGTGGCGGGGGTGGAGGAAGGGCGCACCGTTTACACCAACGTCCGCAAGTTCATGACCTATGTGTTGTGCAGCAACGTGCCGGAGATTCTCCCATTTTTGCTCTACATTGTGTTGCCCGTGCCGCTGGCGCTCACGATTCCGCAGATACTTTCCATTGACCTGGGTACGGATGTATTGCCTGCCATGGGCCTTGGTCAGGAGCCGCCGGAACCCGCCGACATGCAGAAGCCCCCCCGCACCCGGCGCGAGGGCCTGCTCACGCCCGGCCTGCTATTGCGGGCTTATGGTTTTTTGGGTGGCTTGCAGTCGGCGTGGTCGCTGTTGTTGTTCTTTTGGATGTTGAGTGCAAACGGCTGGCGTTTTGGCGACCGCATGACCATGGCAGACCCGCTCTATCAGGCCGCCACCGGTGTGACGCTGGTGTCGGTGGTGCTTTCGCAACTGGTGCATGTCATCAGCCGCCGCCGCGAGTTCACCAGCGGCCTGGACCGTGGCCTGTGGGCCAACAAGGTGATGTTGTCGGGCATGGCGCTGGAGGTGTGGTTTGCCTGGGGCCTGCTGAACTCACCGGCGGTGCAGAAGGTGATGAAAACCGGCCCCGTGGAACCGCAGTTCATGGTGCTGGCCCTGTTGGGCGGCCCGCTGCTTTTTGTGGCCGACCTGCTGCGCAAACAATTCAACGTGCGCCGCATGAAGCGTGGTTCAGTCCTTCTTCAGCCGGGCATCCAGACCCAACCATAACTGGTCCCAGTCCTGAGGGCCGGGGTGTTGCAGCACGGCATCGAACTGGCTGGGGCCGTGCCAAAAGAGTGGCCGGTCAAACACCTTGCCTTGGGCGATTTCCATCAGCACCGGCCCATGCCGGGTGTGAAACACACCTTTGGCCCGCTGCACCTTGCCGCTGAGGCCCAGTTCGCCCTGGGCCAAGGCCGCAAAAAACGCCAGCAGCCCCTGAAAATCAAAACACTCCTCAACTGGCCAGGTGAGGCCATCGGCCTGAAGGTCATGTCCCCCGTGGTGGTCTTTTTCTTCAGCCAGGGCTGCCACGTCCAGGCCACCCCAATGGGGCGTGTTTGGTGGCAGAACAAGGGATTCAAACCAGCCGGTGCTGAGCAGGTCTTCAGCCCCCATCACCGGGCGCGGTGGATAAAACGAAGCCAGGGTTTCCTGCAACCGTTCCCGGTCAACCGCTGTGGCGTCCGACGTATGCGTCAACACCCACAGGTCCGCCGATTCCAGTTGATCCCGTAAAAGAGGCGTCATCTGTTCCGGCTCAAAACCCGCCACCGCCACCAGCGCCAGTGTGTGAATCTCCCCCACCCCCGGTGTCCCGGCCAGCATGTCCCGCAGCGGTCCCAGCCGCGCCACACCGCTTGGCTCCACCAGCACCCGGTCGGGGCCGGTGGCGAGCACGGCTTCCACGGCCTGGGGCAGTTGATCCTGCACCGAACAACACACGCAACCGCCGGGAATCTCCTGCACCACCAGCGCGCCCCCCTGTGCCGCCAGCAGTTTGCCGTCCAGCCCCACGGGGCCAAAGTCGTTCACCACCACGGCGCTGCGGCCCGGCAGGCGGCCCAGCACACCGCCAATGAGCGTGGTTTTGCCCACCCCCAGATAACCGCCAATCAGAAATAAAGGCGGCTTCATGGCCTTGGAACCTGTTTTAAAAGTCCGTCGTGGAC
>CAYJOG010000357.1:0-3735 GCA_964371695.1 uncultured bacterium | reverse complement strand
CCCAACACCCTATCAGGGCACCGCCATCCAGTCCTTCAGCCCCAGCGCCCGGCCCACGCGGGGCAGGCTTTCGTTGCCAAAATACATCTTGCCTTTGTAAAACATGGTGGGCATGCCAAACAGGCCGCGTTTCACGGCGCTGTTGGTGATCTCCTTGAGTTTTTCCTTGATGTCGGGGTTTTGTGTTTCGCGTTTGAGGTGGGTCCAGTTCAGTTCACAGACCTCGGCGATTTTCTCCAGCACGTCATCCTGCGAAATGTCCTGGTCGTTTACCCAGTAGGCTTCAAACACTTTGTTGATCCATTCTTCCTGCCGCAGGTCGCCCGCCAGCACCAGCGTGGCGCGCAGGGCCGTGAGGCTCATGATGGGGAACTTGCCGGGAAACTTGATCGGCACGCCATAGTCCCCGGCGATGTCCTGCAATTCCACCATCATGTAGCGCGCCTTGTTCTGGCACACCGCCGGAATGCGGTTACCCGATTGCTCAATCACCACCCCCAGCAGCGCGGGCACATATTCCAGCGTCACGCCCGCCTGCGCGGCCATGCGGGGCAGTTGCGTGGCGGTGAGATAGGTATAGGGCGAGGTGAAATCGAAATAAAACTCAAGGGTTTCCATGGCGTTTTCCTTTGGGGGATTTTTTATGATACCTATCAGGGTGTTGATAAACACCCTGAAAAATCCATGAGTTTGCGAGGGTTCTTTCCAGATGCCCATTGGGGCATCTGGCCGAGCAAAGGCGATAGCAGATTTTACCGCTTGCAGGGGTTCCAAAAACCCCTGCAAAAGCGCCATTTTGCGAGAGCCTTGCTTGAGCAAAATGGGTTGAGAAAGGCCAGGAGGGACTTTCTCAACACCCTGCTATGGGTATTGAGTAGCGGCGACGCCCATTGCTGTTAGGTTTTCTGTAGCCCCGGCGTCTCGCCGGGAGGATAAAAACCGCCGCAGGCGGCACAAAACAGATGTTTTTCAGGGAAGTAAGGAAAAAATATAAAAAGGTGCGCGCCTGTGGCGCGATTGAACCTCCCGGCGAGACGCCGGGGCTACGTTAAAAAATCCATGTAATTCATCTGCTTTTTTCATGAATCTAACAGCAATGGCGTCGCGCCTACGCATTATTTCTTCTTGTTGGTTTTCTTCACGGCGCGTCTGCCGATGGCCTCCAGCGTGAGTCCGGCGGCCTGTGCGGCGGTGGGGTCCAGCAGGTTGCGGGCGTCTACCACCAGGGGTTTTTTGAGCAGGCGCGCAAAGGTGGCGGGGGCGATGGCCTTGAACTCCGGCCACTCGGTGGCGATCACCGCCGCGTCTGCGCCTGTCAGGGCCGCCTCTGCGCTGGCGGCGGCAAAGGCGTTTTTCTTTTTGGGCAGATGCACCAGGGCTTCGGGGTCATACACCCGCACGGTGGCGCCCTCTTTCAGCAACTGGCCCAGAATGTCCAGCGCGGGGCTTTCGCGGATGTCGTCGGTGTTGGCCTTGAACGCCAGACCCAGCAGCGCCACGGTCTTGCCCTTCAGCGAGGGCAGGTGCCGCTTGAGTTTTTCCACCGCCAACCGCCGCTGGTGATGATTCACCGCCACCACCGCCTGCACCACCTTCATGGGGCTGCCTGCATCCTGGGCGATGTGCAGCAGCGCCTGGGTGTCCTTGGGAAAACAACTGCCGCCAAAACCCGGCCCGGCGCTGAGAAACCCCCGGCCAATGCGGCCATCCAGCCCCATGCCGGTGGACACGTCGTCGATGTTCGCCCCCACGGTTTCACACAGGTTGGCCACTTCGTTGATGAAACTGATTTTGGTGGCCAGAAAGGCGTTGGAGGCGTATTTGATCAGCTCGGCGCTGGCCAGATCGGTCTGCAATATGCGCGGGCGCAGGGGCAGATACAGCCCGGCCACTTCCTGCGCGGCGCGAGGGTTGTCAGACCCCACCACAATGCGGTCGGGGTTCATGAAGTCATACACCGCGTTGCCCTCGCGCAAAAACTCCGGGTTGCTCACCACGTCAAACAGGTTGGGGCGCACGCCCGCCTCGCGCAGAATGCCCGCCACCCACGCGCCGCTGCCCACGGGCACGGTGCTTTTGTTCACAAAAATGCGGTGGCTTTTGAGGTGCCGGGCGATGTCTTCGTAGGCGGCCCGCACATAACTCAGGTCGGCCTGGCCACCCGCCCCCATGGGGGTGCCCACACAGATGAAAATGATGCGGCACTTGGCCACCACCTGGGACACGCTGGTGGTGAACCCCAGTTTGCCGCTTTGGCGGCAGCGGTCCACCAGTTGGGCCAGACCCGGTTCGTAAATGGGGATCTCGCCGTTTTCCAGCGCCTTGATCTTGGCTTCGTTGATGTCCGCCAGCAACACGCGGTGGCCCAGGCTGGCAAAACACGCGCCGCTCACCAGACCCACATACCCCGCGCCAAGAAAACCAATGCTGCCGTTCATGCAAACCTCTTTCCGGGTCAAGCCCTGGAATGGAAGGGATACTTTAGCAGGCCCGGCTCAGGGATAATGCTCCTTCATGCGCTGGTGGGTGATGGGTTGTTTGTGCGCCCTGGGCCTGATGCCCGGCCTTGTCCGCGCCGCCCTGGTGAACGAGGTGAATCCCTTCATTGGCTCTGGCGGCCAGGGGTTTGGCGTGGGCAGCGCCTTTGTGGGGGCCGCCGCGCCCTTTGGCATGGTGCGCCTTGGCCCGGACACCACCCGCAAGGGCAACCACCCCACGTTTTATCACTGCGCCGGTTATTACCACCCCGACACACAAATCCGCGCCTTCAGCCACACCCACATGCACGGCACCGGCGCGGTGGATTATGGCAACGTGGGCCTGCTGCCCCTGGTGGGCGAGGCCGCCGCCTATGTCTCACCCTCGGCCCGTTACAGCCGTTTTGCCCACAGCGCAGAAACCAACACGCCGGGTTATTACGCCGTCACGTTGCAAGAGACGGGCATCCGCGCCGAACTCACGGCGGGTGAGCGCGTGGCCCTGCACCGCTACACATTTCCCGCTACAGAAAAAGCCCTGGTGATGGTGGACGCGGGGCATTTCATCGGCGGCGGCACACCGGTGCTGGCCCGCGTGGCGACCGACGAAAAACGCCGCACCGTCACTGGCTCGTTTTTTTACAAAGGCCCCATGGCGGGGCGCGACGGCGGTTTCACCACTTATTTTGTCATCCAGAGTCAGCAGCCCTTTACGGGCGTGGACGGATGGCAGAATGGCGTGTTTCTCAGCGGCAGCGCCCGCGCCGAGGGAACAGACGCCGGTGTGATGCTGCGTTTTGCGACCACGCCGCAAAAGCCCGTGCTGCTGCGTGTGGCGATTTCATTCATCAGCCTTGAGCAGGCCCGTCAAAACATGGCCGCCGAACTGCCCGGTGAAAATTACGATTTCGATGCCCTGCGGTTAAAAACAGAAACCCGCTGGGAAAAAGTGCTGGGCCGCATGACGGTGAAAGGCGGCAGCGAAAAAGACCGGCGCATTTTTTACACCGCGCTCTATCACGCTTTTCTCATGCCCACGCTGTTCACCGAGGCGGGGGGGCGCTATCTGGGTTTTGACAAAAAGGTGCATGTGGCCAAAGGCTTCCGTTATTACACCGATCTTTCGTTGTGGGACACCTTTCGCACACAGCACCCGCTGCTCACGCTCATCGGCACGGATTATCAGCGGGACATGCTGCGCTCGCTGGTGCTCATGTCGCAGCAAGGGGGCGTGTTGCCCCGCTGGCCCATTGCGGCG
>CAYJOG010000356.1:0-3737 GCA_964371695.1 uncultured bacterium | reverse complement strand
CCTTCAAGGCCATGATCTATACCACCGCTTTCAACGAAGGCGTCCTCACCCCCGAAGACCGCATTTCCGATTCTCCGGGCAACTGGGGGGGCTGGTCTCCGGGCAATTATGGCGGGGGTTACAAAGGTGTGATGAGCGTGATGGACGCCATTGCCCAGAGCCGCAACCTGCCCGCCGTGCGGGCGCTGGACAAAGTGGGCGTCAGCGCCGTCACCGACTCGGCCTACAAAATGGGTTTCCGCGGGCCGTTTACCCGCAACCTCACCATGGCCCTGGGGGCCAGCGAAGTGAGCCCCCTGGAAATGGCCGGGCTTTTCGGGGCCATTGCGGCTGGCGGCACCTATGTGCAACCCACCGCCGTCAGCCGACTGGAAAACCCCGACGGCAAAGTGCTGGAGCGGGTGGTGTTTCCCCAGCGGCGGGTTTTTTCCACACAGGCGGCCCAGCAGATGATCCGCTGCCTGGAAAAAGCCGCCAACGCAGGCACTGGCACGCGCATCCGCCGCCTGATTGGCTACAAGGGTTATCTGGCGGGTAAAACCGGCACCACCAATGGTTTTACCGACGCATGGTTTGACGGCATCTTTCAATATCCCGACCCCACGCCGGACTACGAATACGACCCCCACACGCCCTATCCCCTGCCCCTCGCCAACCCCATGATCGCCGTGATGTATGTGGGTTTTGACCAGAAGCTTTCCATGGGACACGGCCTGGCCGGGGGGCGCGTGGTGGCCCCCATCGTGGGTTACATCATGAAAAAAATTCAGGGCCAACCCATAGAACCACTGGTGATTCCATGAAATACCGCGCCATTCCCGCCGCCCTGCTCTCAGCCGGTTTGCTGATGGCCCCCGGGGCTTTTCCGGCTGGCGAAAAGGTCTTTTTCTCGCAGCGGGAGATGGCCACCAGCGGCGATTTCGCCCTGGTGTTCCTGCGGTCGGGCGGCACACCAGAGGAACTTTCCAAACTGTGTCAGGCGGGGCTTTGCACCGTGCAGCAGCCACTCCCTGCGGTCAAAAAACCGGCCCCCAAACCAGCCGGCACCACCAAAACCAAATCCGAATCCTCCAAGCTGGAACTGCTGCGGAAACTTCACCGCAAGGTGAGCAGCGCGCTTTCCAAACTGCAAACCGAGGAACGGCAAAAAGGCCGGGTGGTGGCCGTGCGCCGCCTGTCATCAGGTTATCTCATGCGTTATCAGGGAGGGCAAAAAGAGGTTGTGCCGCCCCACACCAGCCGGGTCACCTGGTTTTCCATTGCGCGGGACGCAAGCCGCCAACTGGTGGCCATCAAGGCGCAGGACGACAACCGCCGCCGCTGGCGGCTGGTGCTCAAGAAAAATCGCTTTGTGCCCGTCGTCAACCTGCAGGGACTGGTGGACCGGGGTTCCTTTTCCACCGCGTGGCTCAAGGCGGGTGGCGCACCCCATCTGATCCAGACCCTGCAAGAGGCGGTGCCCATGGTGAACCTGTCGCGTATTCAGCGGGGGTTCCGGTTTCAGGTGCTGCTGGGCCCCTTTGACGAAGGGGGCCGCATGGGCATGCAGGCTGTTTCTTTTGTGGTGCCGGAACTGGACGAAAAAGGCACCGGTTTTCTCTATTCCACACAACGCTCTGTGAAGGTCGGGGGGCGATTTACCCGCCCGGGCGACCAGACAGGTTTCGTGGCGGCCAACTGGCCCATGGAAAACGCCTCGCTGGAAGTGCTGGGCGACCGGCTGGTGTTCACCAACCCCCGCGCCATGAAACCCTCCCGCCGGGTCACTGCCCTGGACAAAGGTCAGGTGAGCGCTGTCATCCGCCCCTGGTGGCTGGTGGCGGTGGATTACGAAAACGGCTACAGCTTGCTCTATGACGGTGTGCTCACCGACCTGAAACCCGGCGACACCGTGACCGCCGGCATGGCACTGGGCACTGCGCCCTATGGCAATCTGGTGGTGCGCGGGCGCGACGGCTGGGCTGAGCAGACGCTGCGACACAATCCCCTGGCTTTCCGCCGGTCGTTCGATCTCAAGCCCGGTCAGGCCATCCGCGCCATTTTCGAGTCCTCCACCCAGACACCCGACGCCGCCCAGGCCAACACCGCCCGGCTGTGGAGCTTTTTGCTGAACTTTTTCGACGAAGAGAAGTTCGCCAAAGACGTGCCTGCAGCGAAATAGTGCAGTTTCGGAACTGATGGAGATCAAATTCGAGACGAATACCTGACAAGCCACCCCCTCTCCCCTTGAGGGAGAGGGTTGGGGTAATGGGCGCGGGAGGGCATTTGGGAATGCGGCAGCATATGGATGCTGCCGGGCGCGCCCAGCGGCACGACAGTGCCGGGGTTTACCCAAAAACAAAAAACCAACCAGATGTTTTTGCTTTTTGTTTGAACCCATTACCCGGATGGTTTGGCCCAAAAAGGCCAATCCATCCGACCTCTCCCTCAAGGGGAGAGGTGCAAAACCTGCCCACTTCTTGCTCTGCCATTTCTGAAAATGCCCTGACCTCGCTTGCCAGAAACTTTCCGCTTTCCCTTGACACCACTCAGAAATCAGGAATAATTCCTAATTAAGAGTCAGTCATGGTTCCGCCCACCCTGTTACATCAACGCCTCGACCACTATGAGCAGGTGTGCGCGGGCACGGACACCCGGCTGAACCGGTCTCATCAGCGGCAGGTGGTTTATCAGATCATCGCCGCCACCGATGAACACCCCACCGCCGAAACCATCTTTCTTCTGGCCCAGCGTCAGGTGCCCTCCATCTCGGTGGGCACCGTGTACAAAAATATTCACCTGCTGGTGGAACTGGGACTGGTGCGCGAAGTGCCGGGGCTGAAAGGCCCCGTGCGTTACGACGCCAACACCAGCCACCATCATCATTTCGCCTGCCAGCACTGTGGCGCGGTCGTGGATCTGCCCGCCCAGGAAGGCGACTTCTCCCTGCGGCGTCTCAAGCAGCTCAGGGGGGCGCAAATTCACGGCGTAGACGTGCTGATACACGGTGTCTGCGCCACCTGTTCGGAACCGGGGGGCAAATCCCCAAAAACAAAAGGAGGATCACATGGCTGATCTGAAAGGCACCAAAACGTTCGACAATCTCAAGGAGGCGTTCGCCGGCGAAAGCCAGGCCAACCGCCGCTATCTTTACTTCGCCAAACAGGCCGACATCGAGGGTTATCCCGATGTGGCGGGCCTTTTCCGCGACACCGCCGAGGGCGAAACCGGCCATGCCCACGGCCATCTCGATTACCTTCGGCAGGTGGGCGACCCCGCCACCGGCGAACCCATCGGCGACACCGAGCTGAACCTGAAAGCCGCTATCGCCGGTGAAACCTATGAATACACCGAGATGTATCCCGGTTTCGCCAAATCCGCCCGCGAAGAAGGCTTCCCCGAAATCGCCGACTGGTTTGAAACCCTCGCCAAAGCCGAAAAAGCCCACGCGGGCCGCTTTGGTGAAGGCCTCAAGTCCATTCAATAACCACCACTTTTGTCGCGCAACCGGGGGTGGCCAAAAGCCGCCCCCTTTTTTTAAGGAGCCTCCATGAGCCGCATCAGCGCCCTGCCCACTCCCGGCATGACCTATGACCCCAACAATCCCCTTTATTGGGACAAGTCGGCCCTGCAGGGTGAAATGGAGCGGGTGTTCGACATCTGCCACGGCTGCCGCATGTGTTTCAAATACTGCCCCAGCTTTCCGGCGCTGTTCCAGTTCATGGATGCGCAGGAGGGAGAATCAGACGTGCGGGCCA
>CAYJOG010000355.1:0-3737 GCA_964371695.1 uncultured bacterium | reverse complement strand
GTTTAAGACCCAGCGAGGAATAACTGGCGTCCAGGTAGGCGAGGATGGCCTGATTGGCCCGCTGCGACCCTTCGGCGGCGTTGTTCTGGCCATAAAGCGACTTGGCCCAGGTGACACGGTTGTTGCCGATGACAAGAATCATGGCATCCCACTTGGCCTGATCCGTGTTTTTGTCACGGGCCAGGAGGGCTTTCTTTTTGCCGTACAGTTCGTCGAGCTTGGCGAAGTCCTGTTTGGCCATGGCGCGGGTGATGCCGTTTTGTACCACCAGGGGATAAATGGCTTTTTGATAAATCATCCGCCCCACAAGGCCCACGGCGCCCAGCAGAATCACCACCCCCAGCAACGCCCCCACTTTTTGTTGAATGGCCAGGGTGTTCACGCGCCGTTTCACAGTTTTCACCTGCAACCCGGCGGTGGGGTTGAGCTTGCGCTGCACCTGCTGTCGCAGCATTTCCTCCCGGCTTTGCAGCGCAATTTTTTTGCGGGGCAACAGGGCTTTGAGTTTGCCCGCCACACCCGCCAGCACCGCCAGGGGGTTGGGTTTTGCGCCGCCGCTGCTTCGGGAGGAAGACGTTTCATCGGCATAACGGCCCGGCTCACTGCCGCCGCTGTCTTTGACCTCGGCCATGAGGGGCGTGACCGAGAGGGCGGTGATCTGCGGGGTTTTGGCCGACAGCCGCAGGCTGCTGCCGGGGGAGTCAGGCATTTTGAACTTGATGAACACCTCGCCCTGTTCGTTGCTGCGGCCCCCCATGGGTGAGATGAACGTGGGCAGGTCGCCCTCGTGTTCCACCACCACAAAGGTCACCGGCACATCCGCCACCGGGTTGTTGTTGGCATCATACGCGGTGGCCTTGGCCGTCATGGTGAGGCCGCCGGGCACAAGACCGCCCTTGGGTGTGATCACCAGCTTGGTCGCCGAAAGCCCCGCCGTGTTGAAGGTGATGATGAGCGGCTCGGCGTGCATGGTGCTGACCTTGATGCGGTTGGCCCCGCTGCTTTTGCCCAGTTCCACGTTGAACGACGCCGCGCCGCTGAAATCTGCATAGGTCTCGGTGAAATACAGTGGCACGCCTTCACGTTTTTGCGGCGTGAGAAAGGACAGCCCCTCGGTGTCCTTGTCCACGATTTCGCCGCTGAGCGCTTCGCCTTCCACCGCCACGCCATACAGGTCGTCCACCCGCACATGAACCTCTACGATGCTGCCGGGAGAAAGCTGGTCGGTTGTGGGGTTGAGCCAGCGCAGGGTCTGGTTATAACCGCCTTCTTCTGACTCAGCCGGGGGGGCTTCTTCGTTTTCTTCATGGCCCCCCAGGTTGAGCGCCGAGCGCCCCACCGGCGCGGCGCCGCTGGGCATGGCGATGGCGGGGGCAGGCGCGATTTCCGCCATGGGCGCGCCCACAGTGCTCAGGGCGTCCAGGTCCAAGTCCAGACCTGCGTCCAGTTCCATGCCGGCGCTGGAAAAATCGGTTTCGCTGGGCAGGTCCAGGCCGGAGTCCGACAAAAAGTCCATCTCGCCGCCAGTCGAGGCGGCGGGGGTTTCGGCAGACAGGTCCAGACCCGTGTCCAGCATGGAAAAATCCATGCTGTCCGCGCCCGCCGCCTCGGCCAGCCCCAAGCCCGTGTCTTCCATTGAAAAATCACTGGCCGAGCTTTCGGCGGGTGTTTCAATCTCCAGCGCGGGTTCTTCGGCAGCGGGTGGCGGCGCGGCCATTTCGGCGGGGGTAAAAACGCTGGTCTTGCCTTTCCAGGGGGCGCTGGCCTTGCTGCCCGTGGGGGGCGGGGCCATGTCGTCCAGCATGGCGGCCCAGCTTTCGGTGGGGGTGGTGAAAACCTGCGTGGCGGTTTTGGGAGCCACGCCGATGTCTTCGGGGCCAGAAAAATCCACACCCAGCGAGGCCAGGAAATCGTTTTCACCGCTGGTGTCCGGCAGCGTCTGCCCCAGGTCCAGAACCGGCGCGGCGGCGGCAGGCGCAGGCGCGGGTATTTCTTCTTCGTCGCCACCCCCAAAAGAAAAGTCCTCCTCTGCCTGGGGGGCGCTCACGGCGGGTTTTTCACCACTGAAGTCATAACTCTCACCCAGGCCGTGGTCATCCCCTCCGCCAAAAGTGAACTCGTCTTCGGTGTCGCGGGTGGGCGAGAGACTTTGCAGACCGGGGGCTTCTTCTTCGGCAGGCAGCGGGGCGGCGGCTTCGCCCCGCTTGAGCACCGCGCCGGTGGTGAACATGTCGGCGAAATCGTCTTCTTCGCCCGGTGCGGCGGCGGGTGTTTCTTCGGCGGTTCCGGTTTCGGCGGCAGACGCGCCAAAACCAAAACCTTCGTCTTCCTGAGCAGGAGCGTCCCAGAAGTTTTCCTCGATCCCCATGTCCCGGCCCATCACTTCGTCGGCCCGCTGTTTGCTCACCTCGGTGGCCCGGGCGGGGTCCACCACCTGCACAATGTTGATGTCCACGTCCAGCCCCGCGTCGTCGTGGGGGCCGCCACTCAGGCCCGCCGGGCCGGGGAGGTCTTCTTCTGCTGTTGGCTCGGACACAGAGGCCCCAAAGCTGTACTGGTCGTCGGCAAACAGGTCATCGCCGCCGGGCGTCGCCGCCGCAGATGACGCGGCCTGGGGTTGTTCTTCTTCAACCGCCGCGCCAAACGAGAACCCCGTGTCCGGCCCCAGGTCGTCCATGTCAAAGCCCCCGTGGCGCGGGGCGGCCTCAGCCTTTGGGGCCGGGGCGGTGGATGTTTCTGTCGAAGAAGGCACGGGCAGCCCCGCAGAAGTAGCCACAGGCGTCCCCGCCTGTGGAAAATCATCTTCAGGCAGCGCTCCGCCAAAGCCGAAGTCTTCCTCTGGCGCAACAACCGGTGGCGGCGCGGCGGAAGCAAAAGCCGGTGTGCCCGGTTCGTCTTCTTCCAGCACGCCGCCAAAACTGAAGTCTTCCTCAAGGGGCGGCGTCAGCTCCATGGCGGGGCCTGGCGGGGCAGATGCCCCCACAGAAGTAGCCACAGGCGTCCCCGCCTGTGGAAAATCGTCTTCGGGCAGCGCCCCCCCAAAACTGAAGTCTTCCTCTGGCGCGACCACCGGCGGCGGAACCGCCGCAGCAAAGGTTGGTGTGCCGGGTTCGTCTTCTTCCAGCGCCCCGCCAAAACTGAAATCCGGCGCGGGCGTCTCCACGGGCGGCGCGGGGGCCGGGGCCTCAAAAACAGGCGCGGCAGAGGCAGGCTCCATGGGGGGGAACATCAGGTCCGCCATGGGGTCCGGCGCTGGTGCGGCGGGGGCCGCTGTCATGGCCATCCCCGCTGGGGGCAGATCAAAAGCCACCGTGGCGGTGGCGTCCGCCTCCACGGCTTCGTCTGGAAAGCCGCTGGGCGGACCAAACAGATCGGCCATTTCCGCCAGCGGGGGTTCATGCACCGGCGGCGGCCCGGGGGGCGGCTGGGGCGGCGGCGCAAAAGCCACGGTGGGGCTGAAGGTTTCTTCCGCCATGGGGGCGGGGGGCGGTGTTTCTTCAAACACCGTTGGCGCTGCTCCCTGGGGGGCCGGGGGGGGGGACCGGGGCAGGTCAAACACCACCGTGGGGGCGTTTTCTTCAGGCAACAGAGGGGTTTCCTCCACCCCTTCAAACAGGGCGGCCACCCCGGCAGCGCCTTCGGCGGATGACGTGGTGTGGGGGGCGGGGAAAAACTCGTTTTACACAAACAGGTTATACCCCAAATAATAAAACACCAATTACTGCTCATCCCCGGCC
>CAYJOG010000354.1:427-3752 GCA_964371695.1 uncultured bacterium | reverse complement strand
GCCCTATGTCATGGACCTCGCCACGCGCCACAACATCCTGGCCCAGCCCGGTGAACGCAAAATCCACAAGGTGCCCATCCCCACCATCGGCGGCCTGAGCCTGTGTTTTGGCTTCACCGTGAGTGTGCTGCTCTACACCCCCATGCCCCAGCAGGTGTTCGGTTTTTTTGGCCGTGAAACCTTGGGGATTCTGCTGGGGGGACTGGTGATGACCGGCGTGGGGTTTCTGGACGACTGGCTGGACCTGAAGCCTTTTCAAAAGATGGCTGGCCAGATGCTGGCTTTTCTGGTGGCGTGGTCGTTTGGCATCGGCATGAAATACATCACCAGTTTTGATGGCAATCTGGTGATTTTGCCCACCATGACCCTGCCGGGGGGGGCGGAGTTCCCCATTGTGTCGTTTGTGCTGACCTTTTTGTGGACAGTGGGTCTGTCGAACATGCTCAACTTCATTGACGGCGTGGATGGCCTGGCAGGGGGCGTGGCGGCCATCAGCGCTTTGGTGCTGCTGCTGCTGGCCGTGGACAAAGGGCTGCACTCGCTGGCCTACATGCTGGCGGCCCTGGTGGGCGTGAGCGTGGCGTTTTTGCGCTACAACTTTTTTCCGGCCAGGGTGTTCATGGGCGATTGCGGCGCGCTGTTCGTGGGCTTCACGCTGGCCTGCATTTCGGTGCAGGGGGCCATGAAAGGCCCCACGCTGGTGGCCTTCATCACGCCGGTGGTGGTGCTGGGCATTCCTATTCTGGATGGCACCTTCAGTGTGATCCGCCGTTTGTTCAGCGGCAAAAGCGTGTCGGTGGCCGACCGCAAGCACATTCACCACCGTCTGCTCGACAGGGGCCTGACGCAAAAACAGGTGGCCCTGGCGATGTATGGCGTGGCGATTTTTCTGGGCGTGGTGTCGTTGTTCATCAGCAGCCGTGTGCCCCTGGTGATGTACTTCATTTTGCTGCTCACGGTGCTTTATGCCCTTTATCGCGTGATGAAACGGGTGACACTTGGCTAAACCCCTGATTGTGATTGACGCGAGCGGCTCGGCGCTGGATGAAAGCGCCCAGGCGCTGGTGAAAAGCCGCGCCGGCAGCCGCCTGTGCTGGATCGGCCCGGCCAAACCGCCAAAAGGTTTTTCGGCAGGGGCCATGGACAACGTGGTGTATCACGGCGACCTCAAAGAGGCTTTTACGGAGCACGAATCCATTCAGGATCACGTGGAAAGCTGGCTTGCAGACGCCGAAACCCTCACCTTGTGGGGGGATGGTTACGGGGCGTTCATCGCGGCCCTGGGGGCTTTTTACAGAAAGCTGCCCACGGTGTACATTGCCCCGGCCCAAGCCCACGCCAGCCATTATTTTCCGCTCATCGCCGCCGTGGTGGACATCACCCGGCTGCCCGCAGCAACCCGCCACGACGAACGATTGAAAAAACTCAAGGGCAGGCACCTTAAAGGCAGACTGGAAAAAACCTGACCCCATGGCGCTTACTCCCCAGCAGATTATCGAGAAAGAAACCGAGGGCCTGCGGGCGCTTGCGGGGCTTGCCGCCGGGGACTGGACCTCGGTGGTGAAACTGATCGCCGAAACCCGTGGTCGGGTGGTGGTGTGCGGCCTGGGCAAGTCGGGACTGGTGGGGCAAAAATGGGCGGCCACCTTCAGCAGTCTGGGCACGGCCTCGGTTTTTTTGCACGCCGCCGAGGCGCTGCACGGCGACCTGGGCCTGCTGCGGGAATACGACCTGCTTTTTTGCATCAGCAACAGCGGCGGCACGCCAGAGGTGGTGGCGGTGGCCCAGTTCGCCCAGCGCAACAACATCCGCGCCGTGGCCGTGACCAAAAATGCGGACAGTGCCTTGGTGCAGAACTGCCAGCTCACGTTGCTGTTGCCTTCTACAGAAGAAGCCGATCCCCTGGGGCTGGCCCCCACCACCAGCACCACCGCCACGCTGGTGATGGGCGACGTGCTGGCGATTCTCGCGGCGCAGGAAAAAAACTTCAGCCGCGCTGATTTTGGCCGGGTTCACCCCGGCGGCGCATTGGGTCAGGCCACCCGGCAGGACGGCCCGGCGTGAAATATCCCTCTGCCGAAGAACTGGGTCTGGACCCGGCGCTGATTCCCCGTCACGTGGGCATCATCATGGATGGCAACCGCCGCTGGGCGCAGCAGCGGGGGCTTGTCAAACACCTGGGCCACCGCGAAGGCGTGCGCAGGGTCAAACCCATTCTGGAACAGGCCCGCGACGCCGGTGTGTTCGGCCTCACGCTCTACACCTTCAGCACCGAAAACTGGCAGCGCAGCGAAGTGGAAATTGAAACCATTTTTGAGGTGTTTGAAGACACGATTCTCAGGGAACTGCCGGAGCTGCACGAAAACGGCATTCGCGTGCGGTTTCCGGGCCTGAAGGAATCTTTGCGGGACACCGCCCGCGAACTGATTGAAGAGGCCGAGGCCCTCACCGAAAACAACACCCGGCAAATGCTCCAGATTCTCATGAATTACGGCGGCAGGCAGGACGTGCTGCAGGCTGTGCAAAAAGCCCATCAGGCCATGAACAATGGCCAGCTCAAACCCGAAGACCTGAACGAAGAAACCTTCAGCAAGTTTCTGGGGTTATACCCTCTGCAAGATCCTGATCTCATCATTCGCACCAGCGGCGAACAGCGGCTGAGCAATTTTCTCGTCTGGCAGGCGGCGTATTCCGAACTGGTTTTTGTGGATACCCTCTGGCCGGATTTCCACCCGGAAGACTTTGTGAACTGTCTTCGGGAATACCAGCGCAGGGAGCGTCGTCGTGGATCGTAGATTCAAGAACCGTCTGATTGTGGGCGCGGTGGGGGCTTTTCTGCTCACCGGCGTGATTGTGCATGGGCATTACAGCTTTCTTGCGGTGAGCCTGTTTTTTTCGTTCGTCATGCTCAAGGAGTTTTTCGCCATGATGACCAACCTGGGGGCGCGGCCCATGCCCTGGCTGGGTTTTGGGGGCACGGTGCTTTATTTCGCCATTCCCACGGTGCAGCATCTTGCGCCGGACTGGGGCTGGCGCACGGGGGAACTGTTCGGCATGGTGACGGCCCTGGTGATTCTGGGCGCCCTGGGTGGACAGATGCGGCTGGTGTACCGGGGCAAGGAAGAAGGCTCGGTGCGGGACATCGGGGCCACGGTGTTCGCCACGTTCTATGTCGGGGGCATGTTCAGTTTTGTCATGCATATTCACTATCTGCTGCCCCAGGTTTTTCCCGATGCGTTCCGGGGGCCTGCCGCCATGGGGCCGCTGCTCATGCTGTTGCCTTTTTGCGGGGCCTGGGGGTCAGATTCAGGGGCCTATATGGGGG
>CAYJOG010000354.1:0-417 GCA_964371695.1 uncultured bacterium | reverse complement strand
CCTGCCCCCGGGCCCGGGCCCCCCCCCCCCCCCCCCCACCGCCGCCCACGCTTTTTTGGCCATCAATTGTTTTCACCGCGCCTCAGCCCTAAAAAAACCTGGGAGGGCGCACTGGCGGGACTCATTTCCGGCGGCCTCTGCTGCACGGTGGTGGGCTGGTTTGTGAAGGGGGGCTGGCCCCTGTATCACTACATGGTGCTGGGGGTGCTGCTGAGCATGATGGGCCTGTTTGGCGATCTGGGCATGAGCGCCATCAAACGCGAAAGCGGCGTCAAAGATGCAGGCACCATGCTGGGTTCCCACGGCGGCGTGCTCGACCGCAGCGACAGCCTGCTGCTCACCACACCCGCCACCTATCTTTATCTGATGATTTACGGCAACCTCACGGGTGTTCTCGCCAGTGGGGCAGGGCGGTAG
>CAYJOG010000353.1:0-3772 GCA_964371695.1 uncultured bacterium | reverse complement strand
GAGTAGGCGCGGTGTCCTCACCCCGCTGGCAACCCACCACCAATGAACATTCTGCTGTTTTGAATGTTCATTGGTATCAGGACAAATGGTGAAACTGGCCCTGAAAATCGGGGTAGGCCACGTTGCCGTGCTGGCTGTAATCCAGCCCCATGGCTTCTTCCTCGGCGTTCACCCGCAGGCCGATGGTGGCACGGATGATGAGCCAGGTCACCAAACTGGTTGAAAAAACAAACAGGCCCGTCACCAGCAGGCCAATCACCTGGCCCCGCATCAGTCCAAAAAATAGCGGCAAATCCATTTGGTTTGAAACCCGTTGTGAAAGATGCGCAAAGGGCACGGCCAGCAGGCCCAGAATGCCGCAGAACAGATGCACGGGCACAAGACCGGCGGGATCATCGAGCTTCAGTTTGTCCATCAGCAACACACCCAGCAAAACCACCCCGCCGCTCAAAAAACCCAACAGGATGGCTTGGGGAAAAGTGATGATTCCGGCGGAACCGCTCACCGCCACAAGCGCCCCCAGGCAGCCGAGCACCATCATGCCGAAGTCTGGTTTTTTGCTGACGGGCAGCGCAAGCAACGTGGAAGAGACAGCCCCCGATGCTGCGGCCAGCACCGCGCCCATCACCGCCGGGACAGACAGGGTGCGGCCAAAAATGAACCCCAGCAGCCCCGGCATCAGCAGCCCTGCCCCCAAAAACACGTTGGTCATGCTGTGGCCCGGCAACAGATTGGCCCCTCCATCGCGCCGAAATTTTCCGATTCGCGGCCCCACCAACAACAGCCCCGCCAATCCCGACAGGCCGGCAAAAACATGCAGCACACCAGCCCCAGCATTGTCTAAAAAGATATTCTTCAGCGCCATGCCTGGGTGGGGATCTGTCCCCCAGGCCCAATGACTGGCGATGGGAAAGATGATTCCTGCCCACACCAGACCAAAAACAAGGCTGCTGAAAAACCGCACCCTTTCAGCCAGGATGCCGGAATAAATCCCGATGCCCACTACGACCATCGAAGCATAAAAAAGAAACTTCACATAAAGAGAAACGGACCAAAGCGCCAGAGCGGGATAATCTCCCTGATAGACCCAATAAAAACCGAGGGCCTTGAATGGGACCATCCCCAAGGGGCTGAAATCTTTTCCCGACAGCATCAGGATGCCCGATGAAGCCAGCAACGGGCTTTCGCCCTTGCCAAACATCAGTCCAAAACCAATCAGCCAAAAGGCCAGGAGCGCCACGGCGGCGCCCAAAAAAAGCGTGGCGAACACATGCACTGCATTTTTGGCCCGGCCAAATCCTGACTGAAACAGACCAAAACCAAAAATCATCAGAAACCCCAGCCCACTGCCCAGCAACAGGGAAAACGATGAAAACAGCGTCTTGGGATTTTCAGAAACTTCCTCCTGAAGTTTTTTTCGCAGAGTCTCCACAGACGCGTCCGATGGAGGGGGGGTGGCCCTGACCCGATAACGGCCACGCTTTTTTTCTATTTTCAGAAGTACCCGTGGCGTTTTTTGATTAAAAAGGTTTTTAGTGTTTTGCTGGCCAACGCAGTGTCTCAAGCGCGTTATTTGTTTTGAGAACTCCTTGCAGGGAACCGCCAGCAACCCATGGGGAATCAGCAGAAAAACAAACAGCAGCCAGCCAGATCGCGCCAAAGGCCGCACGCGCCTAACCATCCCCGCTCAAAAAAGCCGCTCGAAGTTTTTTGATGGCGCGGTCGTGAAGGCGGCTGGTCATCATCTGGTTCACACCCAGGTGGCGGCTGATGGCAGCCTGGGAAACCTGGTCAAAATATTTCATCTGCACGATGGTGCGTTCGGTTTCGTCCAGCACGTCCACCAGATCATGCACGCTCAGGTTGGATAACATGTTTGCAATGGGGTCTTCCTCGTCGGTCACCTGATCCTGATAGGTGCTGCGAGAATCGCCCACCGACTGGTTCAGGCTGATGAGCACATAGTTCTGGCTCATTTCCATGTACTCCATCACTTCTTCCACCGGCATGTTCAGGGCTTCGGCCACTTCGCTGTAGCGCGGCGTGCGCCCCAGCTTTTTGCCCAGTTCCTCGGCAGCTTTGGCAAAGGTTTTGGAAAACCCCCGTGCCTTGC
Source organism: uncultured bacterium (assembly GCA_964371695.1). Taxonomy (GTDB): domain Bacteria; phylum CAYJOG01; class CAYJOG01; order CAYJOG01; family CAYJOG01; genus CAYJOG01. The sequence goes on along the minus strand of CAYJOG010000353.1, from coordinate 1,659 downwards.
GCGGAATGCGCAGGGGCCAGGCCTTGTCACGAAAGTGTTTTTTGATCTCTCCCAGAATGGTGGCGGCGGCGTAGCCCTTGAACTCTTTGTTGAGCGTGGGGTCGTAACGGTCAATGGAAAGAATGAGGGCGTAGACGGCCACCTGCTTCAGGTCTTCCAGCGGCTCGCCACGCCGGTCAAACCGCCGGGCCAAGTGCTCGGCCAGCCACATGAAATGCGCCACCAGTGGTTCCCTGTCCTGGGGTGAACGGGTGCGGAGGTAACGCTCAAACAACTCTTTGTCGATTTCGCCGCTCAGGGCGTGTTCCCCTTTCGCTTCACCAGGGTCACCTCGTTGCCGCCTTTGGGTCCGGGGGCTACGCGCACTTCATCCACCAGCGCCTGCATGAGATAAAGCCCCACGCCGCGTTCACGGTCTTCCACCACGGCAAGGTCCACCTTCCCCTTTTTGCCGCCGGGAGCTTTTTGGGGGGAACGGTCCTGGATTCTGATCTCCAGGGCGTCGTTGTTTTCAAACCACCGCAGGGTGAGGGGTTCGCCGGGTGCGCCGCCGTGCTCGATGGCGTTGTTCACCGCCTCACCCGCAGCCACACACAGGTCATTGGCGGTTTCAAAGTCCAGTCCCGCGCCATCGGCATAGGTTTTGATGAACAGCCGCATGGCCCGCAAACCCACGGGGCTGGGGGTGAAGGTGAAGGTGGCCAGGCAGGTCATGGCGCGGACCCCAGGGCCTCCTGGGCGGCAGACAAACCCTCGACCAGGGTAAACATCTGGTCCAGGTCACTCAGTTCAAACAACTTGCGGATACCCGGCCCCTGCACCGCCACCACCAGTTTTTTGCCGTGCCCCAGCACCCGCTTGCGCAGGCCAATCAAGAGGCCCAGGGCGCTGGAATCCAGATATTGGGCCTGGGTGAGGTCCACCACCACGTTCAGGGGGTTTTCTTCAGCCAACTGGTTGAGTTGGGGTTTCAGGTCTCGTGCGGCGAACAGGTCTATCTCACCGGTAAAACGCAGCACCATCTGTTTTTCATCTTTGGAAACAATGGAAAAGGCCATGCTCCCTCCTTAACTGGGAACACACATTATGCAACGGTTGTTAACACCCGTGGGAACTCTGTGTTGTCCGGCCCGTGACCATCTCCCCAGCGTGGGCAGTCTTCAATTGGCCGGGGCCTGGGGCAACATGGTGCACTGTTCGTCGGTGGCGCTGAGTTGTCCGCGCAGACTCATGTTCCCCGCCTCGCGCATCTTGTTGATGAGCACACACTGAAAACAGATGTTGTCGGTGTGCAGGCCCTTGGCGGCAGAAAGCGCATCGGTGGCGGCCTTGGTGTATTTGAAACGGCTTTTGTCCAGGCGCTGGGCCATGAGCAGGTTGGCAACCCCCAGCCAGCACTTCACGTCTGGGTCGTTGGGATGAGTGGCGGCCATCACCCGCAGGGTTTTGAGCTGGGTGGTGATGACGTTGCCGTTACGTAACCGGCGCACCTTGGCCCATTCGTTGCTCAGGGACTCTGCGGTCTGAAGAAATCCTGTGGGCAGCTCATTGGCCGGATTGGTGGTGACGATGTTCACCGGGCTGGCCCTGAGGGCCGCCGGAATCACCAGAACGGCCATCAGCCAGAGCTTCCACCGGTGCATGGGCATGGCCTCATTT
>CAYJOG010000352.1:0-3773 GCA_964371695.1 uncultured bacterium | reverse complement strand
CACCGGCGCTGCCCGCCAGGGCGGCCTCAACAGAAACCGTGTTCTGGCGCGACTGTTTTTTCCACTTCAAAAACGGGAGCAACCCCGTGATGGCGGGTTCCAGAAAAATGTTTTTACACACGCTGGCTTTGTCCCGGCACACACCCGAAATCCGCGTACCATTGCCGCTCAGCAACACGGTGTTTTCGTCCAGCAGGTCGTTGGGCGTGATGACCCACAAAACAAAGCTGCGGCCTTTGAAGGCGGTAAAAAGCCGGGGGCGGTGTTGCGCCAGCGCCTTTTCGCGTTCTTCAGATCCCCAACCCGGCCGCGCCGCCACCTTGATGTTCAAATCCAGCTTTTTGCCCACGGCGTTTTCCAGTTGTGAATGAATCAGCCAAGGCCAGGCGTTTTTATCGTTCGCTGCCGCCACGCTGTCGCCCAGAATCAGAATCTGGCCCTGGGCTGCCGCTTTCGCTTTGTATTGTCTCTCCCAGAAATCCTTGCCACCCGGAGCCGGGCTGTAATTCATGCATTTCTGTCCCGGATAGGGTGTGAAGATTTTTGAAACGTCTGGTGCGCCCTGGCGGGAACCAAACCACCACGCCACACCCCGGTCCAGCAACACCACAAACAGCAGCACCGAAAAAACAAGCCACCCCAGCCGGTGAAACCATGACCCGCCTCGGCGCATGGGAGCATTATCGTGCAGACACAATAAAAAACCCCGCCACAGGGGCGGGGTTTCGGGAACCACATTAAAAAGCAGCGGGTTACAGAATCACCGCGATCACCAGTGACACCACGCCCACCAGCTTGATGAGAATGCCCACCGCCGGGCCGGAAGTGTCCTTGAAGGGATCGCCCACGGTGTCGCCCACCACGGCGGCCTTGTGGGTGTCGCTGCCCTTGCCGCCCAGGTTGCCTTTTTCGATATATTTCTTGGCGTTGTCCCACGCGCCACCGGCGTTGGCCATGAAAAACGACATCATCATGCCCACCACGATGGTGCCCGCCAGCAGGCCCCCCAGGGCCGTCGGCCCCAGAAACTTGCCCACCAGCACCGGCGTGGCCACGGCCACCAGGCCGGGCAGCATCATTTCCTTGAGTGCGGCAGCGGTGCTGATGCTCACGCAGCGGGCGCTGTCGGGCTGGGCTTTGCCCTCCATCAGGCCGGGGATTTCCTTGAACTGGCGGCGCACCTCTTTGATCATTTCAAAGGCCGCCTTGCCCACGGCCCGCATGGTGACCGCCGAGAGGAAGAACGGCAGAATGCCGCCCAGCAGCAGGCCCACCGTCACCAGGGGGTCTTTGATGTCAATGTGTTCAAGCTTTACCAGTGCGCCATAGGCAGTGAACAGCGCCACCACCGTGAGCGCCGCGCTGCCGATGCCAAAGCCCTTGCCGATGGCCGCCGTGGTGTTTCCGATGGCGTCGAGACCGTCGGTGATCTTGCGGGTTTCGGGGCCAAGCTCAGCCATTTCGGCGATGCCGCCCGCGTTATCGGCGATGGGGCCGTAGGCGTCCACCGTCATGGTCACACCCACCGTGGCCAGAATGCCCACCGCCGCCAGACCAATGCCATAAAGACCGGCAAAGTAAAAACTGGCATAGATGGTGGCCGCCAGAATCAGCACCGGGCCGATGGTGCTTTCCATGCCCACCGCCAAACCGGCGATGATGTTGGTGGCCGGGCCGGTCTGACCCGCTTCGGCCACTTCGCGGATGGGTTTGGCGCTGGTGTAATACTCCGTCACCAGACCAATCAACATGCCAGACACCAAGCCGGACATCAGCGCCATGAACAGGCCAAACGCCGAACCGCTTTTGCCCCCCGACAGGGTGATGGCCTGACCAAGATCGCCAAAATACCGCTGCAAAATCGGATAGGTGATGGCCGTGAACAGACCCGCCGCCACAAAAGTGGAATAACGCAGCGCGGCCTGGGGGCTGAAGTTTTTGAGCACCACAATGGAGCCGATGCCCACAAAGGAACTGACCAGCCCCACACACGCCAACAGAATGGGCAGGATCACTGCTTTGGCCTGCACCGCCGGGTTGGCGATGAACGCCGCCGTGGTGGCTCCGATGACCATGGTGGCCACCAGACTGTCTACATAACTCTCAAAAATGTCCGCACCCATCCCGGCCACGTCGCCCACGTTGTCGCCCACGTTGTCGGCGATCACGGCGGGGTTTCGCGGGTCGTCTTCAGGAATGCCCGCCTCAATCTTGCCCACCAGGTCGGCTCCCACGTCAGCGGCTTTGGTGTAGATGCCACCCCCCACGCGGGCAAACAGGGCAATGCTCGTGGCCCCCATGGCCAAGCCCGCCATGTCGTGAGCCGTTTCGGCCAGTTCTTTGCCCTCATGGCCCTGCAGATAGGCCACATAAAAAATGGCCACTGCCAAAAGCCCCAGGCTGGCCACCGCCAGACCCATCACCGAGCCACCACCATAAGCCAGAATCAGGGCCTTGCCCTCGCCGTGTTTAAAGGCCGCCTGGGTGGTGCGCACATTGGCGCGGGTGGCCGCCTTCATGCCCAGAAAACCCGCCAGGATGGAAAGCAGCGCCCCCACCACAAAAGCCACCGCCGTGTTGGGTGAAATAAACCCAGCCAGCAGCCCCGCCACCACCACAATGAACACCGCCAGATAGGTGTATTCCTTTTTGAGGAACGCCATGGCCCCCGTGTGAATCTGGTCGGCGATGAACATCATGCGCTCGTTGCCCGCCTCTTGTTTGGCGACCCAGAAATAAAGGGCGATGCCGCCCAGAATGCCCAGCAGGGAAATGGCAAAGCCCCCCTGCACCACGGCGTTTATCAAGTTCATGGGATACCCCCTTGGGAAAATGGCCCCCGGAAAACCACCGGGGGTAAAACACGGCGGCATAGCATAGCGCCGGGTCTGCTCCTGTAAAGGCCCCGCGAAATCATCGCCGAAGTGGCTAAAACAGAGTGTTTTTGCCTGTTTTTTGACCCCGGCCCCGGCGCAGGTTGCATTACCATGGCGTGGTGTCAAAGACCGAAGCCCAGCCCCGCCCGCTGCTGAGTATGGTGAACGTGCTGTCACTGGTGCTGATTGGCCTTTATCTGTGGAGCAGCCTGCCCCAGCAGTTCCGGGGCATCGACAACAGTCTGGTGCGGCGGCTGGCGGCCTGGAACTATCCGGTGTTGTTCCAGCAGGAATATCCCCGGCTTTTTTACGCCGGTTTTCTACACGCCTATCCAGCCCATCTCATCCTGAACCTCATCGCGCTGAACGTGCTGGGCGAGCGGGTGGAGCGGGGCGCGGGGGCGCTGGTGTTGCTGGTGGTGTTTCTGTCGGCCTCGGTGACGGGGTTTGTGGCGCACATCGTGCTTTCGCACACCCCCGCCATCGGGGCCAGCGGAGGCATCACGGGGCTGATGGGCATTTGCCTGTGGTGGAGCCTCACGCCCAATCTGTCCCAACCCCTTCGCTTTTTCGTGCGGCGCTGGCGCTGGAACCTGATCTTCTGGGCGGGCCTGACACTGGCCTGGGGCTATGTATATCCCGACGTGAGCCAGGGGGCCCACGCGGGAGGATTTTTTCTGGGCCTGCTGGCGGGCGGCGTGTTCCAGATGCTGGGGCTGCACCCCGATCTGGCCATGGCCTTTGTGCCCCCTCACCTGCTGCGCCCCCGCGAACCCCTTGGCGTGGCCGACGCCAACCAGCGGCCCATGCCCCGGTATTAAGAAATTGGATTTCCACTGAAGTTGCATTGGGGGGGGGGGGGGGGGGGGGGGGGGGGGGGGGGGGGGGGGGGGGGGG
>CAYJOG010000351.1:0-3793 GCA_964371695.1 uncultured bacterium | reverse complement strand
CAGAAAGACTCCGCTCGAACTGTCGGGAGTAGCAACCACGCCAGACGCGCGCACTTTGTTTGTGTTTTTTCAATATTTCCCTGAAAAACTTCTGTTTTGTGTCGCCTGCGGCGGTTTTTATTCTCCCGGCGAGACGCCGGGGCTACAGGTATATCATGGCCGGGGTTTTTGAACCCCTGGAGGCCAACCATGCCCTACATTCAAGCAGACGGCGCGACGATTTATTACGACATTTCCGGCCAGGGTGAGCCGCTGGTGCTGCTCATGGGCCTGGGGGTGGACCGCCGGGGCTGGATGATGCAACTGCCCGCCTTCAAAAACTACAGTCTGATTACGCCCGACAACCGGGGCGTGGGGCAGTCCAGTTCCACCGAGACCCACTGGACCATCGAGGCCATGGCCCAGGACGCATTGGCCGTGCTGGAGGCCGAAGGACTGGAAAAAGCCCACGTCGCGGGCATCAGCATGGGCGGCATGATCGCCCAGGCCATGGCCCTGCAAGCACCCGAAAAAGTCCACACCCTCACGCTGGCCGCCACGCTGCCCGCCCCCGGCCCCTACGAGCAGAACCTGTTCAAGACCCTGTTCAAACAACTCACCGGCCACGAAGAAATCCTGCCCGAAACCCTCACCACCCAGCAGGTGAGCCTGGATGAACTCATCACCTTCACCCTGCCGCTCAACTTCACGCCGGGTTTTCTGAAAGACAACAAACCGCTTATTCGCGGCATGATGGAAATGCTGAGCGGCGGCATGCCCGATTTTGCCGGTTACGCCCGGCAGTTTTTGGCCATTCAGGGTTATGACAGCCGGGCGCGGCTGGGTGAAATCCGCTGCCCCACGCTGGTGATCAAACCGGCCAAAGACCAGTTGCTCAACCCAAGCCACAGCGACGAACTGGCGGCGGGAATCCCCGGCGCGCAACTGGCCGTGATGCCCGACGCCCCCCACGCCTGCAACGTAGAGGGCGTGGACATGTTCAACAGCCTGATACTGGGTTTTCTGGCGGCGCACCCGATGGCTTGACCGGTTGCCGAGAAAGTCCATCCTGGACTTTCTCAGCCCATTTTGCAGGGGTTTTGGAAACCCCTGCAAGCGGAAAAATCCATCCGTGGATTTAGCAGGGCGTTGATAAACGCCCTGCTGAGCACTGGCGTCTGCATGTATACTGCCGCCACCTTTTTCCCGGAGGCCCCATTTGAGCGAGCGCCTGCTCTATCAGTTTGAAACCAGCCCTTATTGCGACAAGGTCAAGGCCGTGCTGGCCTATAAGGGCCTGGACTACGCCACCCGCACGGTCTCACCCCTCACCAAAAAAGACCTCAAGTTCTCCAAGAAAAAGCTGGTGCCGATTCTGTCGGACAACGGTGAGATCATCGAGGACAGCACCGACATCGTGCTCTACCTCGAAGACAAATATCCCAAGCCGCCCCTCATGCCCAAAGAAGGCCCCCTGCGCGAGGAAATTCTGCGCTGGGAAAACTGGATAGACGACCACCTGCCCGCGGTGTATCAGTACATCACCTATACCCGCCCCAGCAACGCCAAGGTGCGCATGCGCCGCGAGGCCCTGGCCAGCGAGGGGGAAACCTGGGAGAAGTTTGCCCTGGGCGTGGCGGGGCCGTGGATGTTCCCCATCATGCTCGCCAAAAAACTCAAACTCGCCAGCCTGCACGACCTGAAAGACGAAGTGCTGCGGTCACTGTCGCACCTCGAAAAACACCTGCAACAACAGCCCTATCTGGCGGCAGACGCGGTGTCTCTGGCGGACGTGGCGCTGCACGGCTTTGTCAACAGCTTTCGCGGCCTGAAGGGCGACGACCTGTTTTTTGATCGCCCTGCCCTGAAAGCCTGGGACGACCGCACCACCGCCGCCATGGCCAAAGCGGGCAAAAAACACACCAAAGCAGAAAAAACCACCGCAAAAACCAACTGATTCAGGAGAACTCAATGGCTTCACTCACCGGCGGACACATCATTGCCCAGGCAATGGCCAACGAAGGCTGCAAGGCCCTTTTCACCCTCTGCGGCGGACACATTCAGGACATTTATGACGGCTGTCTGGACAGGGACATCCGCGTGGTGGACTTTCGCCACGAACAATCTGCCGCCCACGCCGCCGATGGCTGGGCGCGCATCACCGGCGAGCCGGGTGTGGCTGCCGTCACCGCCGGGCCGGGTGTGACCGACGCCGCCACCGCTGTTGCGAGCGCCCAGCGCGCCCAGGTGCCCATGATTCTCATCGGCGGCCAAGGCCCCGTGGGTTTTCAGGAAAAAGGCAGCCTGCAAGAGATGAACCACGTGGAGTTCATGCGCCCCATCACCAAGTGGTCCACCTCCATCCACGAAACCCGCCGCCTGGGTGAATTCGTGGCCCAGGCCTTTCGTGTGGCCACCACTTGGCCCTATGGCCCGGTTTTTCTGGAGGTGCCCCTGGACATTCTGGTGTCCAGCGCCGACGAGAAACGCATTGTTTTCCCTCAGAAATATCGCACCCGCGCCCTGCCCGCCGGTGAGCCTGATTACATCCGCAAAGCCGCCGACCTGCTCAAAAACGCCAAGAACCCCGTGGTGCTACTGAGCAGTCAGGTGTATTGGAGCCGCCACCGCGACACCGTAAAAACCTTTGTGGACTGGCTCAAGGCCCCCGTGTTCGTCAACGGACAGGGGCGCGGCATGTTGGGGCCAAACCACCCCTATCAGTTCACCACCTGCCGAAAAAAAGCCCTGGCGGCCTGCGACGTGCTGCTGAACTTTGGCACGCCGCTGGATTTCCGCATCGGCTACGGCGACCCGCCCACCATTCCGGCAAACGTGCAGATGATCACCGTGGACATGGACGGCGCCATGATCGGCAAGGGCCGGGGCGTGGAAGTGGGCCTCATCGGCGACAGTGGTCTGGTGATGGCGCAACTCATGGAGGCCATGGGCACACCGGGGGATTACAGCGACTCGGTGGAAGCCATGCGCCAACACGAAGAAAAGGGCCGCAGCCAGTTGCGGCTTGAAGACGGCGGCTCACCCGTACACCCCCACCGCTTCGCCCACGAACTCAACAAACTCTGCGGCCCCAAAACCATTTTTGTGGGCGACGGCGGCGATATCGTGGCCAGCGCCGCCAAGGTGCTCACCATCCACGGCCCCGGCCAGTGGATGGACCCCGGCCCCCTGGGCACCCTGGGCGTGGGCACCGGTTATGCCATGGCCGCGAAACTGGCCAAGCCCGACCACGAAGTGATTGTGGTGTACGGCGACGGCAGTTTTGGCCTGAACGGCATGGACTTTGAAGCCGCCGCCCGACAGGGCATCAACATCAAGGGCGTCATTGGCAACGACGCGAGCTGGAACCAGATCCGCCGCGGCCAGTTGCAGATTTATGGCGACAAACGCTGCCCCGCCACCAAACTGAGTTATGTGGAATACGACAAGGTGGTCAAGGCCCTGGGGGGCGACGGCGAAAACATCACCCGGCCTGAAGACCTCAAAGCGGCCTATGAGCGGATGCTGAAATCAGACGTGCCCTATGTGGTGAACGTACACGTGGGGGCCGACGAACTGCGGGCCGCCAGCCTGTCGGTGTAGGAACCAGCCATGACCCTGCATGCCGACACCACACAGATTCTTGTCATTGATTTCCAGGAAAAACTGCTGGCCGCCATGCCACCAGAGCGCCAGACCCAGGCCGAAAAAATCACCGGCGTGCTGGGCCTGATGTCCCAGACCCTCGGCCTGCCGGTGGTGATCACCGAGCAATACCCTAAGGGCCTGGGGCCTTCCCTGCCCTGGGTGGAAC
>CAYJOG010000350.1:0-3794 GCA_964371695.1 uncultured bacterium | reverse complement strand
GGCCAGGGGGGATTCCACCACCACCAGACCCAGGACCGTCACCGCCAGCGAAGCAGGCCGCCAGAACGACGCCCCCGGCGGTGTCTGAAACAGGCGCAGGCGTGGTTTTTCGCCGCTGGTGTCCACACGCCAGAACGCCCCGGCGGGTGTGGCGGCGAGCCATACAAACGGTGAGGCGGGCAGCCGCCCCACCGGCCCCAGGGGCCCCACGGGATAAAAAAGTGGCTCCCCCAGTTTGTCCGGGCCTTCCACCGGCACAAACCAGAACCCCGCCCCCAATTGGCCCTCGGTGACCATCAGGCCCTGCCCCCCCGCCACCGCCAGCGCACCGGGGCGTTGCAGGCCGCTGAGGCTGAGGGCCTCGCCCGGTTTGCCATCGCGCAGGCTGAGCGGCAACACGCCGTGGGGCCGGGCGCACACCAAAAAAGCCCGGCGCGCCGAATAACCCGCCACGCCGCTCAACATTTCGCAGTCCACGGCCCGCTCGCGGGTGAGCAGTTTCAGGCCGTTACCCACACCATAAACCAGCACTTCGTTGAGAGCTTCATAAGACACCGAGCGCAGTTTTTTGTCGGCCCCCACCGGTGCGCCGCCGGTGATGGCCAGCAGGTCGTCTCGCACCAGCGCCATGTGAGTGACACGAAAGTTGCGGGGCAACTGAATGCTGAATGGCACCGCGCCCTCGCCGGGGGGCCTCACCCACCCCCCCTGACCCAGCGTGTCCAAACCCGCCACACCGCCGCCGGGGCCGCTCGCAAGGCGAATGGCCCCCACACCTGGGGGAGTCACCGCCCAGCTCTCTGGCGCCACGGCCCTGGGGTTGACGCGGGTGGCGTGCCAGACAAACAACAAGGCCCCCACACCCAACATGCGGCCAAACAGACCCAGGCCCGAAAGGGGCCGCTGCCGGTTTCGTTGCGACACCACCCACGCCACCGCCGCCATCAGCCCCAGTGACAGACAGAACATCTCGCGCATGAACACCGCCAGCACCAGCCACACCAGCAGCAACACCGCCGCCAGCCACCGGCGTTTTTCCACAGCGGCGGAAGACTTCATCCACAACCACAGACCCACCGCCAGCACACCGGTCATCAACAACCGGCCCAGGGCGTCTTCAGACGAAAAATCGCCGGTGGCCAAGGCACAGATCAGCAACCCCGCCGCCGCGCCCATCAATCGGCGGCGGCCTGTGTCCAGGCCACCCGGGCGCAAAGCCGCCAGAAGCAGCCCGGCAAACAGCAGGGTCATCAGGCCCCCCACCGGCTCAATCAGCCACAGGGCCATCAGGGGCCACGACAGAAACAGCAGCAGCAGGGCCATCAGCACCCAGCCCAGGGCGCGCCACAATCCGCGATAAAAAACCGACCGCGCTGGGCCATAAAGCACGGGAATCAGGCGGCTTTCTTGAAAAAACCGTTTGCCCCGGCCCCGGAAGTAAACCATCAGGGCCGTGTCCAGCCCCAGCAGCACCATAAGCAGCAACACCGAAAAAAACTGGCTCAGCAGCTTTTCGGCGATGAACAGCGGGGCGTCTACCCACACCCGGTAAAACAGCGCGCTCAGGTGGTTGCCCAACACCGGCCCCCAGGCGGTGGCCAAAAGCGCCATCCCGCTCAGCACGGCCCCCGACAGGTGCAGCAACCGGTATCGCGGCGGGGGTGCGCTCTGTGTTGGGGGCGTCACAACATCAGTGTAGCCGCCAGGACAGACTTGAGGCCTGAGGCGGGAGGTTGGAAGTCGGCCAGTGGTTCATTTATTTAAAAATGAGGAGTAGGTGCGGTGTCCCCACCGCACCATGACAGCAGCGATGGGGACATCGCTGCTACTCATTTATAAATCGAATGAACCACTGGAGGATGTTGATCAACACCCTGGTCGCTCACTGCCCCTCTTTCTCCTGGCGGAGTTTTTCCATGACTTCCACGCGGTGGCGCTGAAGGGCGTTCAGGCCGGGGCGGATTTCGCCAAAGGGTTGCTCCACCACCAGCGCCGCCCCCAACAGGCCCAGCAGGTGTTGCGCCGATTGGCGGGTGCTTTTCCAGCCCAGCGCCCGCCACAGGCTGAGCACCACCATCAGTGAGCCACCCACCATCAGCACCGAGGCCGCCGGGCTTTGCAGCCCCATGGCCCACCAGCCCATGCCCAGCACCAGCGCCACACACAGCAGCACCAGACTCAAAAACCCGCCGCTGCGATAAACCCGCCCCGCCCCCGGCTGAAGTGGCGAAACCACCTGGGCCAACAGCCACACCCCGTCGCTTTTTTCGCTGAGCCACACCCGCGCCAGGCCATGGCCCGTCTGATACACCATCCAGCGCCCCGGCTCTTCGCACCAGCCCCACACAAAAATGCCCCGGCCCTTCACGCCGCGCATCAGGTTGAAGACGTGGCGCGGCTTCACCAGCGTGTCGTTCACCAGCGCCATGGTTCTGGCCGCCGGAAAGGGGCTTTTGACCGCATCGGTGACGGGGGCCTTGGCGCGAGACATCAGTCTGCGGGTTCTTGTGCCGGGGGTGGGGTGTTCAGACACGGCATTTCCAGCACCACGGCAAAGCCACCTGGCAGTTTTTCGGCATAAAGATCACCTCCGGCTTCGCGGGCGCGCTGGCGGGCCACATACAGCCCCAGTCCGGCGCCGCCCACGTTGTAGGCGTCGGGCCGGTGCGCCTTGTAAAACCGCTCGAACAGGCGGGGGATTTCGTCTTCGGCCACGCCCGGCCCAGCGTCGGTCACCCGCAGATGCACCACGGGTTTTTCCTGACTCAGCCCCAGCAACACCACCGTAGGGCCTGCGCCATATTTGCGGGCGTTTTCCAGCAGTTCGCCAAAAATGGCCTGCAACAGGTCCAGGTCAAAAGACACGAGCATTTCCTCTTGCGGCAGCGCGCCGCTCAGGGGCCGCCCGGCGGGGGCAAACTGGCTGTGTACCGCCAGCAGACCCCGGATGGCCTCGCGGGCGTCGAAGGTTTCAAGATGGGGGGCGTCGTGGTCTTTTTCGGTATTCAGAAACTCCTGAAAACCCTCCACCAGCCGCTCCAGCTTGCCCGCCTCGGTCAGGGAAATATCCAGCAGCTCGCTTATTTTTTCATCTGCCGAGCGTTTAAGGGTTTTGAGATAACCCGACAGCGTGGTGAGGGGCGTGCGCAACTCGTGGCTCACGTTGGTGGCAAAAGCCACCTGACGTTCACTCAGGCGGTGCTGTTCCTGAGCCAGGGTGTGGCCCAGTTGGGCCGTGGCCCACAGGGGCGCGAGATAGGCCACCAGCCCCAGCACGTCCGCGAGAGCGGCGCGGGTGGCGGGGCGCAGGGGGCGCTCACGCACCAGCAGCACCTGGCCCTCTTCGCCCAATGAAAAGGCATACACACACACCCGGCGGCGGTTTTTGCCCGCCGCCAGCGAAAAATCTTCGTTTTCAAATACGCCGCCCTGCTTGAGCTTGCGCAGCAGCACGCCCTGAAAGGTGTCTTCCATGGTTTGCAGCAGGTCGCGGCGGCCCAGGCGTTCTTCGTGCCGCAGCGCGCCGCTGGTGACGCACACCCGCAGGCACAGGGGCTTGAGGGCGGCAAAAAGGTAAGCCGCCACGGCGCGGCCGTTGGCCTGAAAGGTGGTCTGTCCCGACAGGGCCTCCAGCAACGGGGCCGTGCCCAGCTTGGGACGCAGGGCGACGGGGCGGCGCCCCGGCTGGGGATCAGTCTCGGCGTGTGCAGGCTGGTGAGTCAATCAACAGGATTGTATCAGGCGGGGTTAAAGGAGGATGTGCAGAGGGTACTTGCAGCGAATACGGCGGGGGG
>CAYJOG010000349.1:2170-3798 GCA_964371695.1 uncultured bacterium | reverse complement strand
GTCCAGGTGAGACCGATGGCGTTAAACACCACACCCGCCAGGGCCGCCAGCCCCACGCCAGCGGTGGCCCCCACAATCCCCAGCATGGCCCCCTCCACAATGAACAGCCGCCGCACACCCGCCTGTCGCAGACCCATGCTGCGCAGGGTGCCGATCTCCCCCACGCGCTCCATCACACTCATGCGCATGGTGTTGGCCACGGTGAACACCACAATGGCTCCCATGATGATCGCCATGAAACTGAAGATGGTGCCCATCATGCCCAGCACCTGCACATAAAGCGGGGCGATCACCGGCAGATCCTGCACTTCGATGTCCCAGCCGTGTTTTTTCACGAGGGCCTCGGCGCGGGCTTTGGCGGTGTTCATGTAAGACGATTTTTTGAGCTGTATGGCGATGCTGGTGATTTTTTTCTCGCCCCGGCCAAACACCAGTTGCTGGGCGTGATCCAGGTGCATCACGATGAAATGGTTGTCGGCCATGCGCTCGCCAAAGTCAGCGGTGCCGCGCACTTTCAGCCCCACCACGTTGGCGCTGCCGCCCGCAGTGGCGGCCATCAGGTCCAGCGTGGCCTCACCGGTGGCGGCGGATTTTTTGGGCACGTTTTGCTGCTGGTCTTTCACTTCCTCCAGAAAACTCAGGTCTTCCAGTTCGCCCTCTTGGGGTGCGGCGGGTGAGTCCTGCTGCTGCACTTCTTCCAGGAAACCCAGGTCTTCCAGGGGCGGGGCGTCGGTGAGGGTTTCTTCTTTGGCCAGGGCCGCCTGCTTTTCGCGGTCCTGACAATCCCTCACCTTCAGTTCGTCGCACAGGCTCAGGTTGCGCGCCATGCTGCGGCCAATGAGGCCCGCTTCGCTGTCCGAGGCGTCCAGGGGCGGCTCATTGTCGCTGCCCGGCGGCATGGCCATGTGATAGGGGTTCCATTTTTTCATCCGTTCGCGGTGTTCGGGCACCACACCTTTACCAAAAAACGTCACCGAGCTTTCTTCCTTGAAATTGCCCACAATGCCCGATGCCCGCAGCGTGGGTGTAATCACCACGGCCCGCTGGCGAAAGTAAGGGTCTTGCCGAAAGGTCCGCAGCACGTTCTGGTAATCGTCCATGGAATAGGCCAGAGGGTCGGCTTGGCCTTCGTCGGAATAACCTTTTTTGTAGAGGTGCAGGTGGCCGGTGGCCTGCACAAAACTGGTTTCGATGTTCAGCACCATGCCCACCACGTAGCCGCCAAACAGCATCACGGCGGCGGTGCCCACGGCAATGGCTGTCATGGTGATGAACGACCGCCTGCGGTTGCGGAAAACATTGCGCCAGGCCAGGGCAAACAGGTTCATGCGGGTTTTCCTCCGCCGTTGGCGGGGCCGGAGCGTTCCAGCAGGCCGTCCTTGATTTCAAACATGAAATCGGCGTGGTCCATCAGGGCGCGGTCATGGGTGCTGAAGATGAACGTGGTGCCCGATTTTTCCTGCATCTGGCGCATGAGGTCGATGATGGCGTGGCCGGTTTTGCTGTCCAGGTTGGCGGTGGGTTCGTCCGCGAGCACGATTTTGGGGTGCTTGACCAAAGCGCGGGCGATGGCCACGCGCTGGCGCTGGCCGCCGGAAAGTTCATTGGGCCGGTTGTGCATTTTGTCT
>CAYJOG010000349.1:0-2160 GCA_964371695.1 uncultured bacterium | reverse complement strand
CTGCATCATGCTCGTCACCCGGTCGGCCAGTTCCGCCTTGGGGAGTTTGGCGAGCAGCAGCGGATATTCCACGTTTTCATAGGCGCTCAGCACCGGCAGCAGGTTAAAGCTCTGAAAGATGAAACCGATGGTGCGGGCGCGGAAGTCGGACAGGGCGTTGTCGGTGAGTGATCCCACGTCCACACCATCGGCGGTTACGGCCCCCTGGGTGGGGGTGTCGATGCAGCCGATGAGGTTCAAGAGCGTGCTTTTGCCGCTGCCGCTGGGGCCGACAATGGTGCTGAATCGCCCCTGGGGAATATCCATGGAGATGCCCTTGATGGCGGGCACTTCCACACTGCCCAGCAGATAGGTTTTGTGGACTTCCCGGAGTCGGACGACGGCGTTGCCTGCGGTCATGGTTTTTTTCCTTTGGCGGGTTTGCCCGGCGGGCGGGCGGCAGATGATTTTGCAGTGTTTGGGTGAACGGCGGGTGAAGGCGCATTCTGCCCCAATCCCTCTAAAAACACCCGCACCACGTGTTTGGCGAAGGCCGCCGAGGCGGGCAGGTTTTGGGCCAGGGCGGGCGTGACCGCACGGGTGAAGACATAGACAAAAAGCGGCCCCGCCAGACTGGCCGCCCCGGCTTCACAGTCGTGGGGTTTCAAGCGCCCCAGCTTGACTTGACGGCGCAGATACGTGGTGAGGAAATCCTTGAACAGCGAAAAACCCTGCTGGGCCAGGCGGTCGCCCATTTCCTGATGATGGGCCATTTCGGCCACCACCAGGCGGAACATGCGTTCGCCATCGGGCACTTCGCAGAGCGAGAGATAGGCCTGGGCCACCATGGGCAGCACCACATGGGGCGGCTCGTCCATCAGGCGGGTCAGGTCGGGCACGGCGCTGAGCATGGGGCTGCATTCCACCAGCACCTTTTCAAACAGTTCGTTTTTGTCGCGGAAGTACCAGTAGATGAGGGCGGGAGATTTCAGGCCCGCCTCGGCGGCGATGAGCTTGATGCTGGCCTTGTGGAAACCTTCGCGGGCGAACACGGCAAAGGCGGCCCGCAATATGGCCTGACGGCGGTTTTCGTCCAGCGGCGGCGTGGGCGGGTTTTGCGCCCGGCCCGCGCTGGCGGGGGTTGCGGGTTTTTTGCTGGGACCGCTGGGTTTTGCGCCGGGGCCATCGGGTTTTGTGCTGAGACCGCTGGGTTTTGCGCCGGGGCCATCGGGTTTTGTGCTGGCGCGCCCTGCGCCGGGCCGCGCCGCCGGGGTGCTGGGGGAGCGACGTTTTTCTTCAAGTTTGGCGGGCGCGCTGGTCATGGCTTGATTGATTGTTCAATCCAACTTGATTGAACGCTCGTTCAAGATAACACCCGGCGGGGGGTTGTCAAGCGGGGGCAAAAAACGGGAGCGGGGGCTTTTGTTGGTGTGGCGTCATTCCCGCGAAAGCGGGAATCCAGTTGAAACAAAAACAGCACACCTTTTTTTGTTTTCTTTCAGTGGGGTGGGCGTCCACGCCCGCCGTTCAAATAAAAAGGTCTTTTGTCCTTTTTGATGGGGGGGGGGCGGGGCCCCCCATTTTATAAAAAATTTTTTTTTTTTTTTTTTTTTTTTGGGGGGGGGCCCCCCCCCCCCCCCCCACTACAGCTCAACCCGTTGTTCAACCCTCTTGGCTCAGTGGGGTGTGCCCCCTTAGGCCTCCAACACCCTCACCCGTTTGATCTTCGCCCCCACGGCGCTCAGGCGGTCTTCGATGTGTTCATAACCCCGGTCGATGTGCTCCAGGCCATAGACCTTGCTCACACCCTCGGCGGCCAGCGCCGCCATCACCAGCGCTGCGCCAGCCCTGAGATCGGGCGCGAACACCTCGGCCCCTTCCAGCTTGTCCACGCCCTGAATGATCAGCCGCTTGCCGTTGACCGTGAGCTTGGCCCCCATGCGTTCCAGTTCGGGGGTATACAGATAGCGGCTTTCAAACACCGTCTCGTTGATGGTGCTCACGCCCCGGGCCAGACACAACACGGCGGCGGCCACCGGCTGCATGTCGGTGGGGAATCCGGGGTGCGGCATGGTGTCGATTTCCAGCGGTTTCAGCGGGCCTTGGGGAACCACCCGCAGTGAGTCCGGGCCTTCTTCAAACACCACGCCCATTTCCTCGAAACGCCCCGTGATGCAATGG
>CAYJOG010000348.1:1916-3802 GCA_964371695.1 uncultured bacterium | reverse complement strand
CCCCCCCAACTTAAATAAAACATAAAAAAGTGTGATACTTTTGTTTCACCTGGATCCCCGCTTTGGCGGTAATGACGGCGGATAAGCAGCCCCGTTACTTCACGCCGCTGCCGGGGGGCACGGGGCGCTGGGGGCTGACAAAAGCCAGCGCCTCGTCGCCGCTGGCGGCCAGCAACATGCCGTGGCTCCATTCGCCGCGCATCTGTCGGGGCTTGAGGTTGGCCACGATCACCACCTGTTTTCCCACCAGTTCTTCGGGACTGTAGTGGGCGCGAATGCCCGCCAGAATCTGACGGGTTTCACTGCCGATGTTCACCTGCAGGCGCAGCAGTTTGTCTGCCTTGGGGTGGGCGTCGGCGCTCACCACTTCGCCCACCACCAGCTTCACTTTGGCGAAATCATCAATGGAAATGAAGTCTTCTTCTGGCGGGGCGGGTGCGGGGGCGGTTGTTTCGGCGGGCGGGGTGTCGGGGGGGGTCATGGGTTCCTCCAGGGCGGGAAACAACGGGATGCCGGGTTCTTCTACCAAAAGGGCGCTGTCCCACACCGGCGGTGTGGTGGCCCTGTCCCAGGCCGGGGCCTGACCGGCCGCAAGGGGCTGACCCAAACGGCGAAAGATTTCTTCACAACTGTGGGGCAGCACGCACCACAGGGCGGCGGCCACTCGCAGAATCTGCTGGGCGGTGAAACCCAGAAACCCCCGCAGTTCCTCGCCGCGTTTCTGTTTGCGCAGCGCCCAGGGCTGGGTTTCTTCAATGTATTTGTTCAGGCGCTTGACCGGCTCGAACGCTTCGGTGAGGGCCACGTGATAATCGCTGCTGGCAAAGGCCTGGGCCACCTTTGGCAAGTGAAGATCAAACACCGCGAGCACGTCTTTTTCCAGCGGGCCACCACTGGTGACACAGGGAATCCGCCGCCCTTCATATTTCTGCGCCATGGCGAGAAATCGGTGCAGCAGGTTACCCAGATCGTTGGCCAGATCCGCGCTGCGGCGCATGGCCAGGGCCTCTTCGGTGAAGCTGCCATCCTGGCCAAAAGGTGTGTCGCGCAGCAGAAAATAACGCAGCGCGTCGGCGCCATATTTTTCGCTCAGGGCCACCGGGTCCACCACGTTGCCGGTGGACTTGCTCATCTTTTCGCCACTCACCAGCCACCAGCCGTGGGTGCGCAACGAAACCGGCAATTCCAGACCCAACGCCATGAGCAGGGCGGGCCAGATCACGCCGTGGAACCACAAAATATCCTTGCCCAGAAACTGCGCGTCGGCGGGCCAGTGTTGCGCCAGACGGTTTTCATCCGTGCCCAGCCCCACGGCGGTGACGTAATTGAGCAGCGCCTCAAACCACACATAAATGGTCTCGCCGCCGTCGCCGGGCATGGGGATTCCCCAGGCCACGCTGCGGCGGCTCACGCTCAGGTCTTCCACGCCCGCTTTCAGGCGGTTGATGATTTCCTGGGCGCGGTAGGCGGGCTGAATAAAGCCGGGGTTCTGCTCAATGTGCGCCAGCACCCTGGGGCCGTAATGAGACAGGCGGAAAAACCAGCTTTCTTCTTCCAGCCATTCCACGGCGCGTTTCAGGTCGGGCGTCACCAGGGTTTCTTTTCCGTCCGGGCCGGTGGTTTTCACCAACTGGTTTTCGGGCCAGAAACGTTCGTCGGCCACGCAATACCAACCGGCGTATTTGCCCCGGTAGAGGTCGCCGCTGTCCATGAGTTTCTGAAAAGCCGCCTGCGCGCCCTGTTTGTGGTCTGCGTCGGTGGTGCGGATGAAACGGTCGTAGCGGATGTTCAGGGTTTCCCACAGGGTTTTGAAATGCACCGAGACCTGATCTACAAAAGGCTGGGGGGCCATGCCTGCTTTTTCGGCCTCGCGGGCGATTTTCTGG
>CAYJOG010000348.1:0-1906 GCA_964371695.1 uncultured bacterium | reverse complement strand
TGCCGGTGAGAAAAAACACCTCGCGGCCCTGCTGGCGCATGAAGCGCGCCAGGGCGTCGGCGGCGATGGTGGTGTAGGCATGGCCGATGTGCGGCGCAGCGTTGACGTAATAAAGCGGCGTGGTGATGAAAAACGTCTTCATGGCCTAACCATAGCAGGGTGTTGATAAACGCCCTGAAAAATCCAAGGACGGATTTTCCGCTTGCTGGGGGTTTTTTAACCCCCCAGCAAAAGCGTGGTTTTGCGCGGGCTTTGCCCAAGCGAAACCGGTTGAAAAAGTTCAGGAGGGACTTTTTCAACAACCTGACAGAAGACTAAAGCGTTCGAAGCTGAAGGAAAACGCTTGCTTCCCGTGGGCGGGTTACAGCCTTTTGGCATACACCAGCATGTCCATGGCTTTGGGGTTCAGCCAGGGCACGGCGGGCACGGGAAAACGGCGCAGCAGGTCAAACCCCGTGGCGGCATAAAAAGCGTCCGCGCCTTCGTTGAGCGAACTGGTCACCAGATGCAGTCCCTTCACGCCCCGCTGTCGCAAAAGGTCTTCGTAAATATTGATGAGCCTGCGCCCCAGGCCCTGACCCCGTGTGGGGGCCAGCAGGTTGATGTGCAGGTGGGCCGGGTACTCGCTGATTTCAGCAGGTTTTATCACCGGCCCCAGCAGCAGGAATCCCAAAAACCCCAGGCCCAGCTTGAGGTCTTCCGGCCCCAGGTTCATGTTGCCGGTGCGCACGCCTTTCCACACCCGCTGGGGAAACGTGCGACTGTTGAAGGCGTCGTAGGCGCTGGTGTCGGGGGTGCCCGTGATGTAACCGAACACGCCATCCTGCTCGTCCACCACCACTCGCGTCAGGTCGGGGTGGCGGCTCAGGTAAAGGTCCACGGCATAGGTGGCCACCAGCAGGCGGTCCTGGCCAAACCCAGTGGACATGGGTTTGCCGAAGTGGGCTGTTTCGCAGGCCACGTGATGCACACCGTCCCGGTAACGGGGGTGGTAGTCCACGATGGAGAAAGGCATCAGACCATTGTAATAACGTGCTGAAACACCTTTACACATTGGTCTCCCTTGCCAACAATTGGTGAATGAAACCTAAAATCTGGCCGTTGTCGGCGTTGCTCTGCGTCGTGCTCGTCACCCCCGCCCACACCGCTCTGCCGCCGCCGCCGGGAGCCGGTTCCACCGGCGGGCCGCTGCCCGTCATCGTGGCCGCCACCCCTCAGGACCGGGCCATTTTGCGCAGTGCCCGCCGGGCCATGGGCGCGCTGGAAAAGCGCCTGACGATGGAGTCCGTGAATCTGGACTTCCGCGAGGCCCAGGGGCTTTTGCGCGAGGTGCTGTTTGCCCTGCGGGGGCCAGAGGGCGAGGGAATTTATCAATACGCCACCCTTGCCCGCGACCCCCAGCAGGCTTTTGAGCCGCTGGCGGAGTTCAACCTGGGGGCCGCCACCACGCCTGCCTATGGCGGCTGGAAACCCCCGCCCGGCATGGACACCGAAACCGCCCTCGAGGCCACCGTGGCCCACTTCAGCGATCTGCGGCTGGAGGCCCCCGAAAAACGCAATCTGTGGCGCGACAATGCGCCGGTGCTGCTGCGCTGGGTGAGCCTGGGCCACCCCAGCGCGGGGGAGCGCCCCCGCGAGCGCCTGGACCGCTGGCTGAAGCCCGGCGAGTTTTGGGAAAGCGAGGCCCTGGCGCTGGACGAACCCGTGCGGGTGGCTTTTGCGGCGGAGGTGAAAAATCCGTCTGAGGACCGCGCTGTGCTGCGGCTCTCGGGCCGACCTTTTGTGGTGACGGATGACCCGGCCAACCCGTTTTTTCCCCTCATCGACCGCACCAAAGGGTTGTTCACCCACCTTTCGGGGGCGCTTCGGCAGGAACACATTACCGCCCTGAAAGACGGTCTGGGCC
>CAYJOG010000347.1:1542-3813 GCA_964371695.1 uncultured bacterium | reverse complement strand
GTTTTTTACCGGCCAATGGTCGCTCCTCTCTTTCTGGCATAGGTGACTTCGCAGGCGGCTTTGGGATAGGTGATCGCGTCCAGTTGGTTGCCCGCCTCGGCCAGCGCCAGACCCGGACAATGAAAACAGGCGCTGCTTTCGTTGCAGGTGTGGCACACGGTCTGGTTTTTTCTCAATCCCAAAATGCGCTGCATCTCTGTTCCATTCTTCCACAGGGTTGGCAAATCCCCTTCAAAAATGTCACCAAAAGGGTGGCGGAACGAGGGGCAGGGCAGATACTCACCCCGCGCCGTGATGGCCACCACCGTGCGGCCCACCGAGCAGATGGGGCCGTCCGGGTCGGTTCCGCCGCAGTCAAAGGCCTGTTCCTGCCAGGGTTTGAGGCTGCGCGAGAGGTGGGCGATGACGCTGGTGGGGGCCGCCATGTCGCGGGTGGCCAGGTTGCCGTCGTCGCGGGGATACACCACCAGACTTTGACGAAAGGGGATGTCCCGCTCGGTGAAAAACGACTTGAGCACCATGATGTCGCGCCAGGTCGGGTTCAGCAGAATGGTCTGGGCTTCGGCGGGCAGGCCCTCGCGGCGCATCCACAGCAAGTTGCTGAGGGACTTCTTGAAGGTGTCCGCCTGGGTGACGGCCTGATGGGCGTGGGGGCGCAGGGCATAAAAACTCACCGCAAACCGCCGCAGGTTTTTCAGGCGCTTCAGGCGTTCCACCCGCTGGGGATTCATGAGCGTGGCGGTGCTGAACAGGGTGAGCTTGAAGCCCATGCCGTCGGCGGCGTCGCACAGGTCCAGCAGGTCGGGGCGCAGAAAGATTTCCCCCCCCGTGAGGGTGAGCGCCGTGGTGCCCAGTTGGCGCAACTGGCCAAACAGGTTGATCCATTGTTCCGTGTCGAGTTCCTCGTGTTTGTCGTGTACCACCGATTTGCAGTGGGGGCAGGTGAGGTGGCACTGGCTGGTCAGCTCAAGCTGGGCGGTGGAAGGCACACGGCGGCTCTTGAGGAACGACGGCAGGTTTTCGGCGCCGATGATTTTCATGGCCTTAACCGTGGACCATCAGGGTCGCATAAATCGAGCCAATGCGCTGTGAGCGGGCCAACAGGGGCGTCAGCTCCGTGACGGGGCGTTCGATCCAGGCGTGGGCGAACTTGGCCTTGCGGGGGTTCACCCCCAGGTGAAACCGGGCGGGCACGCCGTGGCGGCGCAGCAGATAAAGGGTGATGAGGCTGCGCTTGAGGCAGTTCAGACGCACCAGACGGTTGTAATGGCGGGTGTCTTTCAGGCCCTGAACATAACTCACCTTGCGGGCCAGCACACGAAAATTCACGGTTTTTTCACGTTTTTGGGGCACTCTGTCCAGCAGCCACAAAATGGCCTTGAGGGGCAAAACCCCCTGCAGCACCACCATGGTGGCCTTCAGGCACACCACTTGCAGCCTGTCCGCCAGGGTGGGGGGGCAAAGCACGGGATGGGTGGTGGCGGCAGGCATGGTTATACGTTGACTGTTTCTATTTCGGCCACTTGGACCCGATTTTTTTCACAAAAAGGAGAAGGAGGCGCGGTGAAGTCGCCGGTGCGGCGGTGGGTCAAGCCCAGACACAGTTGGCAACTGTTGAGATATTCACAGTTTTTGCAGTTCAGAACCTCCGTGGTCTTGTGTTCGCGCACCGTTTTGAGCGCCGGTGAGCTGGTCCAGGCCTCTTTGAGGGGTGTTTCGCGCAGATTGCCGAATTTGACCCGCAGAATACTACACGGGTAAAGGTCGCCGTGGGCGCTGATGGCGAACTGGTTGCGCCCCGTGCCGCAAAAAGGATGGGGGTCCAGCAGGCTTTCCACGCCGCTCTGGCAGGCGGTGGGGCCAGGCTCCGGGGTTTGCAGCAGGGGCAGCAGGCGGGGATAGTGCTCGGCCCGCACCTGATATTGCAGGGGGAACTTTTCGCCCTGGTCGGTGGCGGTGACGGACATGTCGGCAAAAAACGGGATGCCCCGCTCTTTGAGGAAGTGCTTCAGCGTCACCACGTCGCGGTGGGTAATGGTCATGACCGGGGCGTTGACCCGCACGGGAATGCCCATGGCCTTGAAGGTGAACAAAGCTTTAAGACTTTTGCGCAGGGTGTCGTGTTGTGTCACCTGGGCGTGAACTTTTGGCCGCAGGGCGTAGACACTGATGCCCACGCGGTCCAGACCCCGCAGCGCCCCCAGGCGGTCATAGTGGTGCTGGCGCAGCATGGTGCCGGTGGTGATGAGGCCAATCTTGAAGCCCAGTTCA
>CAYJOG010000347.1:0-1532 GCA_964371695.1 uncultured bacterium | reverse complement strand
CCAGCAATTCCAGCATGTCGGGGCGGGTGAAGATTTCGCCGCCGGTGTAACCGATGCGCAAAACCCCCATGTCCCGCATGTCCCGCAGGGCCTGTTTCACCTCGGTGGTGCTCAGTTCCTGCTGCTTGTCCAGCACGGTGCGGATGCACATGACGCAGTGCAGGTGGCACTGGCTGGTGACCTCGAACTGGGCCTCGACGGGGATATGCCTGTCTTTGGCGAAGCGGACAAACTGTTGGCGTGGCAGAACTTTCACCGGTGGCGGTCTCCTCCATCGGTATATCGTCCTGACTCGCACGAGGATTAATGCAGAAAAGGAGAAAAAGGTGCCCCAACGAGGCAAAAAAGCCCGCCTGCCGTCATTCCCGCGAAAGCGGGAATCCAGCCAAATAAAAAAATCACCCTTTTACCCTCTCCCCTTTACGGGGAGAGGGTGGCCGAAGGCCGGGTGAGGGGTTTGTTCAAAGTCAAAAAACCAAATTTCTGTTTGGATTTTTTTCCATGTTGAACCCCTCACCCGATGCTTCGCATCACCCTCTCCCCTTTACGGGGAGAGGGTAAAAGGTGGCGTCTTTTTGGCTCCCGGCGGCCCGCCGGGGCTACAAAGCTTCGGCCACTTCCAGCGTCACCAGGTCCACGCCCGCCTCCACCACATGGCCCTCCTGGGCCAGCACGGCGCTCACCGTGGCGTCTGCCGGGGCGGTGAGGGTGTGCTCCATTTTCATGGCTTCCATCACCACCAGGCTGTCGCCTTTTTTCACGGCCTGGCCTTCCTTCACCAGAATGCTCAGGATTTTGCCGGGCATGGGCGACTTGCAACTGCCGGTGTCTTCCACCTCTTCGGCTTCGGGGAAACGCGGCACGATTTTGAAGAGGGAGTTGCCCAGGCCGCTGTGTACATAAACCCGGCCAGCATCGTGGGCCAGACTCACGGTGCGGCTCAGGCCATCCACCGACAGGCGCAGACATTCGCCCTCGCGGCCCAGCAGCCGCACGGCGGCCTCGCGCTCCGCCACCTTCACGGCAAACAGGCCCCCCGGCGCGGGGTCGTACTCCACCCGCAGGGTCTGGCTTTCGCCGCCTGTTTCCCAGGTGAAGGAAACATCCTGACAGCGCCAGGGGTTGTTGCGGAACGCAGGCGCCAGCCCCGGCAAAAGCGCACGGGCCGTGCGGGTGTTCTCGTGCAGAAACACCGCAGCGGCGGCGGCGTGGACAAAATCGCGGTCGGGGTGCGCGGCGCGGCGGCGGGCCTGGGGCGGAAAGTGGCGGTCTACAAAATGGGTGTCGATGTTGCCTGCGGCGTATTCGTCGTGGCCCAGCACCTGAATGAGAAAATCCTGGTTGGTGGTGAGGCCCTCGCAGATGAGATTCTCCAGCGCGCGGCTCATGCGCCGGGTGGCTTCTTCGCGGCTTGCCCCGTGGGCCACCACCTTGGCGATCATGGGGTCATAAAACACACTGATGGCGCTGCCGGTTTCGATGCCCGTGTCATAACGCACACCCGCCAGTTCCGGCGTGCGCCAGCGCACCAC
>CAYJOG010000346.1:0-3816 GCA_964371695.1 uncultured bacterium | reverse complement strand
GGACTCGATGGGTTCGCCCGGCAGCGACACCACGGCCCCCTCGGTGGACTCGCCCCCGGCGTCGGTGAAGTCCTTGCCCATGATGCCGTCTCCCCCCATGAACACGGCCTTGCCGCCCAACTCACGATATTGCCGCACCAGCTTGCCCCCTTCGTCATACAGGCCGCCGAAATAGAGCACGTCCGGGGCCTGATTGCGGGCGATGTCCGTGAGCGGGCCGCGGTAGTCCGCCTCGCCCACCGTGACGCCCGAAAAACCCGTCACCGTCAGGCCCAGTTCCTCGGCGCTCGCCTTGAGCTGCTCGGCCAGCCCCTGACCGTATTGGGTGCTGTCGTGCAGGATGCTCACCTTTTTGCCCTTCAGTTCTTCGGCGATGAACTTGGCCGCCAGCGAACCCTGCACGGCGTCGGTGGTGCATACGCGAAAGATTTCCTTGAACCCCTGTTTGGTGATGTCGGGGTTGGTGGTGGCGGGGCTGACCGCTGCCAGACCGTTCTGGTGATAGGTCTTGGAAGCAGGAAAAAACACGCCGCTGTTCAGGTGGGCCACCACGCCCGCCACGGCGGTGTCCTGCGCCACCGACTTGGCGGCGATGACGCCCTCTTTGGCGTCGCCCTTGTCGTCGCGGGCCACGAGTTCGGCCTTCACGCCGTCGGCCCCGCCGCCCTGGTTGAACTCTTCCACCGCCAGTTCCACGGCGTTTTTCATTTCGGTGCCCGTGGCGGCGTTGGGGCCGGTGAGCGGCACAATCACGGCGATCTTGAACGTGTCCTTGCCCGCCCCGCCGCCCTGGGGCGATTTCTTCTGACAGGCGACAAGCAGCAGGGGCAGCGCCAGCGCAGGCACAAGGGGGCGGAAAAGTCGGCTCAAACGGGTCATGGGGAACCTCCGGTACAGCGGTGGAATCGTTTTATCATAGCAACCTTGCCTTAACCGGCAGACCTGAAAATCGGGCGTTGTTTTTTCACCCCGCAGGAGGTCTTCATGTCCCAGTCCCTCACCCATTTCACATTCGACGGTTTTCATGGCCACCGCAGCCGGTTTGACGATCTCAAGCTGGTGCAGGAACTGATGGAGGAACTGCCCAGCCAGCTTGGGCTGCAACCCGTGATGCCGCCGGTGATGTTTCCCTATTACAACGGCATGGTGCCCGAAGACTGCGGCATCAGCGCCTTTGTGCTGCTCAGGGGTGGACATTTCACGGTGCATACCTTCAGCTTTGCCGAGTGCCTGTTTGCCGATCTGGTTTCTCCCGGCGACTTCAGCGCCGACATGGCCAAGGCCGAAATCGAGGGCATGTTCCCCTGCAAGTTTGTCACCACGCACACGGTGTCGCGGGGTGCGGGCGGCGGCCCGGCGTTCATGCAAGAAGACGAGATTGACCCCGGCGCAGATTTTGGTCCACATCTGTTTGTGCATTTTTCGCCCTACACAGGCCCCACCACCATGGACGACCTGTTTGACCTGTTCGACAAGCTGCCCGAACGGGTGAACATGACGCCCATCATGCGGCCCTTTCTGGTGAGAAGCCCCGACGGCGCGGGCGGCACGGTGCTGAGCGCGCTGACCATGATCGCCGAGAGTCACATCAGCCTGCACGTTTTTCCCCAAACCGGCGAGGCGTTTTTTGACCTGTTCAGTTGCAAGTTTTTCAACACGCAAAAAGTGGTGGACACGCTGATAGAAAGCCTGGGGGGCAATGCCCAGAGCCACTTCATGGTGAGCCGGGGCTGCCGCTTTAAAGACCAGCGCACCCACCGCGAAGACGTGCTGCGTCAGGTGAACCTGTGGCGAAAGGGGATGGCGTAGAACCCATCTCACAGGTATTTATGAGTTAGCTTCTACGCCCCGCCCGCGCCTTCGACATAACGGCGGGGTTTCAGCGGGCCGCGGTGTTTCACCAGTTCCACGGCGGTGCCTGCGGGCAGCGGCTCGCTGAACCAGTACCCCTGGGCGTTTTCGCAGCCCATCTTCATCAGCTGGTCGCGTTGGGTTTCGGTTTCCACACCCTCGGCCACCACCCCCAGGCGCAGGCTGCGGGCCATTTCGATGATGGCGCGCACGATCTCCTGCCCCTGCTCTTTCTGGTTCAGCCGCGCCACAAACGAGCGGTCGATCTTGATGGTGTCAATGGGCAACTGGTGCAGATAACTGAGGCTGGAAAAACCCGTGCCGAAGTCGTCCATGAAAAGCCGCACACCCAGGTCCTTGAGCGCGTGCAGGTTTTCGGTGATCTCTGGCTGCACGCCCATCACGGCGCTTTCGGTGATCTCCAGCCGCAGGCACCCGGCGGGCACGCCGGTGTGAATCAGCATTTCCTCTACCGTGCGGGAAAGTTCCTGTTGCAGCAACTGGCGGCCAGAGAGGTTCACACTCACATACAAAGGCTCGGCCTGGGGCAGCGTCATGCGCCACGACCTGAGCTGCGTGAGGGCTTCCTTCATCACCCACAGCCCCAGCGCGCTCACCAGACCGGTTTCTTCGGTGAGCGGAATGAACTGGCCGGGCAGGGTCAGGCCCTGGCCGGGGCGCTCCCAGCGCACCAGGGCTTCGAAACCCACCAGCGCGCCGTCACCGAGCCGCACGATGGGCTGGAAATAAACCCGGAACTCCTCCCGCGCCATGCCCCGGCGCAGGGCGGTTTCCATCTGCAACTGGGCCAGGGCTTTTTCGTGCATGGTTTTGTCGAATATGGCGTGGCGCGCCTTGCCCGCCCGCTTGGCGCGGTAAAGGGCGATGTCCGCGTCGCGCAGCAGGTCTTCGGCCCGCTGATAATCGGGCCGCGACACCGCAATGCCGATGCTCACCGTGCTGAACACCTCCTGGCCGCCAATGTCCACCGGCTCGCTCAGGGAATCCTGCAACCGCTCGGCGGCGATGACCGCCCCCTTCACGTCGCCGATTTCCTCAAGCAGCACCACAAACTCGTCGCCCCCCAGGCGCGCGAGTGTGTCCTCGGTGCGCAGGCAGTCCTTGAGCCGCCCGGCGATGGTGATGAGCAACTGGTCGCCCGCCATGTGGCCCAGGCTGTCGTTGATCACCTTGAAACGGTCCAGGTCCAGAAACAGCACGGCAAACTGGTAATCCTTGCGCCGCTTGCTGCGTTTGAGCGAATTGTTGAGACGGTCCATGAACAGCGACCGGTTGGGCAACTGGGTGAGGGGGTCGTGAAATGCGTCGAAAAACAATTGCCGCTCGGCCCGTTTGCGCTCGTGAATGTCGGTTTGCGAACCGGCCATGCGCACGGGCTGGCCCTCTGGCCCCCGCACCGCCAGGCCGCGTGTGAGCACCCAGCGCCAGCTTCCGTCTTCGTGGCGGATGCGATATTCCACCTCCAGATAGGGCCGTGCGCCGCTCAGGTGGGCCTGGGTCTGCTCCTGCATCCGCTCGCGGTCGTCGTCGTGAATGCGTGAGAGCCAGTGCATGGGGGTGGTGGTGACGGGGCGTTCGGGCAGACCCAGCATGGCCTGGAACCGGGGCGAGAGAAACAGGCGGTGGCTCACCAGGTCCCAGTCCCACAGGCCGTCGTTGGCGCCGCGAATCGCCAGGGCGTAACGCTCTTCGCTTTTGCGCAGAGCTTCTTCGGCCCGCAGGCGTTCGGTGATTTCCCGTGCGTTCACCACCACCGCCCCCACGTCGGGCTGGCCCGGAATGCCCGTGAAAGCCCCCTCCAGATTGATATATCCCTCGCCCCGGCTCTTGAGGCGAAAGTGCGGCAGGGTATAGGTGTGATCGGGTTTCTGCCGGGTGCGGGCCAGCACCTTTTTCACGTCTGTTTTGTCCGTCGGTTGTACCCAGGCCATGAAGTCCTCACCC
>CAYJOG010000345.1:0-3846 GCA_964371695.1 uncultured bacterium | reverse complement strand
AGGCTGAAGTTCGCCGCCGTCAGCCGCAGGCCGCCTTCTTCGCTGGTGCGCTCCAGAAAAAGCGTGCGGCGCTCGGTGCTCGCGCCCCGATCCAGCACCAGGGTCACGGTGTCGGCGTCCACCTGCAAAAAAAACGTCAGCGTGGTGGTTTGCCCCACCGAAAGGGGACTGACACGCATTTCATAGGGGTCGCCCACGCCAATCGCGCCGCTTTCCACGCGGGCGATGAGGTCGGTGATGCGCAGCAGCGACCGGGCCTGGGCCTCGTGGATGGCCCCACGGGTAAGAAACACCACCTGGGCAAAATCGCTGTCGTTTTTCAGTGTGAACTCCACGCGGGTGCGGCCGTCGCGCTGGCTCACCTTGCGGGCCTCGAGAATGCTCAGGTGAACCGCGTCCTCCAGGGCTTCTTCAGCGCTTTTGAACTCTTTTTCGGCGTCGTTCACCTCCTGGGGAGAAACGAAATCGCCTTTGAGCAGCGACGAAAGCCGCGTGAAGGTTTCTTTTTTCTGGCTGAAAAGCATCTCTGCCGAAGTCACGTTCAGGGCCAGTTCCTTCATGATGAGGCGCTTCATGTATTTGCTCTGGAAACCCTCGCCCACGTCCACCTGTCGGGTGCTGGGCATGCTGGGCAGGCTGGGAATGGTGGGGCTCGCGGCCTCGCCGCCCCCGCCGCCGGTGAAACTTTCCACCTGATTCAGCAGATCCTGGGGAATGGCCCCCTTGAGGCTGTCCGGGATTTCCACGGCCCGCACCGGGGCCGCAGAAAGCACCAGCGTCAGCGTCATTGGCAGCAATGCATGAACAAACCTTCGCACGGCGGGCGACACCCTAACACGGGTGCAAAGCCGGTTGCCAGAGGGGCGAGGTGGAAGGCTTTCTCTGGCAGGTTGTTGAGAAAAGTCCCTCCTGGATTTTTCAAGGTGTTTGTCAACACCCTGCTGGATAACGGTGCTGCGCTGGCCGCTGCGGTGCGCCACGGGAAACGCCTCATTGGCCAACCCGTTTGACGGCTTCAATTTACTTGGACAAAATGGGGGGCGTTCAAGTCATTACAGTCCGCATTGGTGCGGAATCAAAGGAGCAACCGTGAACAAGCTGTGGCGTTTTCTTTCCCTGGCGATCACCAGTATCACCCTGACGGTGTTGTCGGTGGGGTGTGGCGGCGGCGGCGGACAGGTCAGCCTGTCTGGCCAGAACCAGTCGCTCGCGGCTGGCACGGGCGCTGTGGCCCTGCGGTTGCCCGCAAGGGCTGGCCAGGAACGCGGGGCGGCCAAGGTGCCCGGCACGGCCACTTCCATTTACATCCAGATCTATCAGATGAGCGACACCAGCAGCAGTTCCAGCCAGTCTGAGACCAGTCTGGTGAACCTCACCAAAAGCGTCACCCTCACCAGTGTGCCGCAGGACATCGTTTTCAGCAGCCTGCCCCCCAGCCCCTATGCGGCCTATCTGTATGCCCGCGACGCCAACAACCAGACGGTGGCCGCCCGCACCACTTATCTTTATGTCACCGCCGGGAAAACCGTGGACGTGCTGGCCGAGCTGGGTTATACCGAGAACTTCGGCTCGATTCAGCCCGGCAGCGCCAACGCCATCACCTACAGCAGCGGCGACCTCATCGCGCTGGATCACGGCGGCACCGATTACACCGTCACCACCCTCAGCAGCGGCCAGAGCTGCGCCATGACCCTGGGCTACAAGGGTTATCTGGCCTGCCCGGCGGGCGGGGCCAGTTATGCCATCACACTGGGCAGTACCACCGCCGTGAGCGGCAACGTGCAGAGCACCACCGCCAGCCAGCCCATCGGCATTGGTGTGTTCCGGGGCGGCCTCAGGCCCGGTCAGACCGCCGAGGCCATCGTGTTCAGCACGCTTGGCTCCGGCACCGGCGTCACCCACACCCTGAGCTGGGGAGATGGCGCGACCGACACCGTTGTGCCCGGCCAGCGCGTGGCCCACACCTATTCGTCTTATGGTTATTACCGTCTCACCGCCACCGGCAGCTACACCAGCTCTCTGGTGGGCCGCGACGCCAGCAGCACCAGCAGCTACACCGCCCAGGCGGGGGTGACGGTGTTTGCCTCTGACTATCAGGGCGCGGACCTGTACATCCGCAGTGGCAACAGCGTGAACGTGAGCGCCACGGCGCTTTCGGCGGTGAGCGGCTCCACCGGCGACATCGCCGTGAGCGACAACGGCGCGGCGCTGCTCATCAGTGTTACGGGGGCTGCCACGGGCGAAGGTCTGGCGACGGTCACCAGCACCACCGGCGCGCCCCAGGCGAGCGCATGCAGCAGCGTGAGTTATCAGTCCAGCCTCAGCGTCACCAGCAACATCAGCTTTGGCAGCACCTATTACTGCTACAAAAAAGGCTCGGTGGGGCCGGTCATCCTCAAACAGGTGAGCACCTATGTGGCCGCCAACAAGGCCAACGACAGCATTCCCGGTGAAGTGGGTCTCAAGCTGATGGGCAGCAACACGCCGCCGGTCATCACCAGCGCCACCAGCGCCAGCGGCACGGTGGGACAGGCATTCTCCTACACCGCCACCGCCACCGACGCCAACGGCGACACCGTCACTTTCTCCTTCAGCGGCCTGCCCACCTGGGCCAGCGCCAGCGGGGCCACGGTCACGGGCACTCCCACCTCGGCGGGCAGCTTCAGCTTCGGCATCATCGCCAGCGACGGCAGCAGCAACACCACCGGCAGCGTGAGCGGCACCATCGCCGCCGCGACTTCCACCGGCGGAACGGGCGCCTTCACCAACATCAGCACCATCGCGGGCACCCGCGGCGTGTCTGGCTCGGCCACCACCCCCAGCCCCACCTTCCGGTTGCTGGGAGACGTGGAATCACTGCCCAATGGCAACCTGCTGGTGCATGACAGCGAAAACAACCGTCTGGTGGAAATCACCACCACCGGCAGTTTTGTGAACGCCCGCACGGCCACCAACGCCGAAGACTTTGCCGTGGACAGCGCGGGCAATTATTTCTACCTGGCTTATGGATCCGGTTTTCAGCCCCCCTTCACCATTCACAAAATCGACACCGCGGGCACCGACACCATTTTCATGAATCCGCCCAGCACCGAAACCTTTTCGGGTCTGACCATCGACAGCAGTGGAAATCTTTATACCCTGTCGCAGCCCAGCCCCTTTGTGCAGAGCGCCAGCACCACCGTGCACAAAATCACGCCCCAGGGTGTGGGGAGTGTTTTTAACACCATCAACAACAGCACGGTGAACAACTGTCCCATTGAAGTCGAGGCCTCGGTGGACGGCAGCGTGTATGTGCTGTGTCACTGCTCCAACAGCATCATCAAGTTCAACAGCGCGGGGAACCTTGTGGCCAACTTCACCAACGCCAGCTTCGACTCCATCCGCCCGCTGGGGCTGGACGCCCAGGGGAACATCTATGTGGGCAGCTACACCAGCAGCACCACCTTTGGCGGTTTCAAACTCACCCCCACGGGCACGGTCACCACGCTGTTCAACATCACCCAGGCCACCTTTCAGCAGCTCTCGGTAGATGGCGGGCCGGGCACAGCCACGGTGCATGCGGCCAACGGTTTTACGGTGGCCAGCGACGGCAGCATCTATTTCACCGACGGCTTTGACTTCATCGTAAGGAAGATGGTTTTTTAGAGCTTGGTGGTCCAACTGGATCAAAAATGAGTCGCAACGATGTCCTCATCGCTGCTGTAGTGGTGCGGTAGTTCGCGAGGAGTCTTTCCCAGATGCCCATTGGGGCATCTGGCCGAGCAAAGGCGATAGCGACACCGCACCTACGCTAGAGCATTTTCGGAGTAGACGTGGACGAAATAAGAGCATTTTTTCTTGCCCTCT
>CAYJOG010000344.1:0-3855 GCA_964371695.1 uncultured bacterium | reverse complement strand
GGGAGGGCCGCCGCCCTCCCAGTGGGGGGTTTGGGGGGCAAAGCCCCCCATCTTCAAACTTTGCAAGCCCGGCCTATTTCATTTTCACCACCAGCGTTTTCAGCTCCCAGGGGCCCAGGCGCAGGGGCAAGGCTTTGTCCTCAAAAACCAGCGGCGAGGGGTTCAGCTCCAGCAGGTCCACCTCCTGCACGCCAGCGGGCGACTGACCGTTGCCATGCCAGTGCAACGCCACCTCCGCGGCTTCTCCCCGTGTCTCCAGCAGACGGATCACCACACACTCCCCGACAGCGCCGTCTTCTTCGTGAAGCGGTTTCACCGCCACCACCGTCACACCTTCACCTTCCAGCGAAAACAGCGACCCCCAGGCCGCGCCCCCCACCTGCGCCCGGCCAGTCAGCACCGGCGTGGAAAAATCCTGCGCGGCTTCCATGAGTCCCGCGCTTTGCCAGTCGCCGCCGTGGGGCAGCAGGCCGTATCGAAAGGTATGTTCGGTGAGGTCGGTGAAACGGGGGCGTTGATGTTTGGGCAGCAGGTTTTTGGCGCCCAGCCAGGCGGTGGGGTAGCGGGCCGACCGCAACAGGCTCAGGCGGCACTCGCCATTTTTCACGTTGAAGCCATGAGGGCCGTCTGAGAGCACCGCCAGGCCCTGATGCCCGTCGCTGAAATCCACCCACCGCTGCATGGGCCGCTCCCACTGGGCGGCATAAAAAGGATTCACCGGCGTCACGGGCCTGCGCAGCACGCCAAAGGGAATTTCGTAGTGCATGGCGGGGGCCTGCACCGCCACCGGAAAAGCCGCCTTGAGCAGGGTCTTTTTTTTGACCCAGTTGGTGTTCAGCGTCATGTCCACCCACGGGCTGCCCATGTCCAGCCGCACCCGCTGATGCACCACGGCCCCGGCCACCTGGCGGGTGATTGCCACCACCGCCGTGAGCGGCCCCGACGCGAGCACCTGCACACGCCCCGCCACGTCTTCTACAAAAAGCGGTTTGTCTTCGTAATGGTGGTCCAGGTTCCAGGCGGGAAAAAGCCCCGGGTCTTCGCGGAACAGCAGCAGACGGCACGGCCCCGACAGGGTTTCGGGGCCACTGGGCAAATGCCGCAGGCTGGTGACGCAGCCGGTGCGGCGATCCACCCCCACCTGCACCAAGCCGTTGCTGAGCAGAATGTGGTGATCTTCTTCACGCACACGCACTGGCGTCTGGTCTGTGATGTCTCCCGGCGCACTGCGTCCCAGCCAGCCCACCGGCGGCAGGCTTCCCGAAAAAAACGCCCCCTGGGACTGGCCGTTTTCTTCCCACACCTGCACCCGCTCGTCTGATACCCACGTCACCGGCAAGTCCGACAAAGGCTTCACCACCACGGCCTGACGCGGGGCGGCCAGCGTGTTCACCACCACCTGCCCCGGCTTGCCGTCCGTTTCTTCTGCCAGGGCGGCAAAGCCGCTTTTTTGCAGTTCGTCCAGTTCGTGATGCACCTGCCGGTAGTCTTCCAATGTGTCCAGCACCACTTCAGGGATTCCGCTGCCCGGCAGGATGTCGTGGAACTGCTGAAACAGGTGTTTTTTCCACAACCCCTCCAGCGCCGCGCTGGCGTCCAGGCCCGACAGCACCGCCAGGGTTTCGGTTTGCAGCAGGCGGGTTTCCGTAAGGCGGTTCATGCGTTTGATGGCCGCCTGTGTGGTGTAACAACCCCGGTGAAACTCCAGATACAACTCGTCGTTCCACACCGGCAGGCGGCCACTTACTGTTTCAAGCTGCGCGAACACTTCTGTGGCCTTGCCCTGCCGCAGCAGGCCGTCTGCCTCAAACCGCTGCACCGTGTCAATTTCCGTGTCCAGCGGCCCCGCGCCGCCATCGCCATAACCATAAGCCAGCATCACCGCCGGAATTTCATCCTTGGACCACGCCTCTTTCAGTTCCGCGCTGCCGCCGCCATAGTCCAGCGACAGGGCTTCTCCCTGTTTGAGCAGCGGAATGGGCCGCAGGTGCGCGCCGCCAGACAGTGGCAGCATCAGCAGATAGGTGGGGCTGAACAGCGACAACACGCGGCTGCCGTCGGGCGACTGCCACCAGAAAGCGTCCGCCGGAAAACGGGTGCTGTCGTTCCAGAAAATCTTGGAGGTCCAGAAATATTTTGCGCCGCTTCTGGCCAGAATCTGGGGCAGCGTGTGGCAAAACCCGAACGTGTCGGGCAGCCATTCAATCTGGGCCAAACGGCCAAAGTGCCGGAGGTAAAACCGCTGGCCATGAAGCCGCTGACGCACCAGCGATTCGCCCCCCGACAGGTTGCAGTCCGGCTCAATCCACATGCCCCCCACCAGTTCCCAGCGCCCCGCCGCCACCTGCTCCTGCACCGCCTTGAACAACGCGGGGTGTTCCTGTCGAATCCACTCGTAATATTGCGGCTGAGACTGGCTGAAGCTGAAACCCTCGCAGTGGCGGATGTGCCGCACCGCCTGGCGAAAGGTGGTGTATGCCTTGTCGTGGGTCTGCCCCGCGCGCCAGCGCCAAGCGGCGTCCAGATGCGACTGGCCCACGGCCACCACGTCGCCCTGGCCCAGCCTGCGGGGATTTTTGAGAAACGCCCGGAACGCCAGCGCCGCAGCCTTGTCCATCAGCGGCCAGCCCTGAGCCGGGGTTTGAACTTCTTCTGAAACCTCTTTTTCATCACGGGGCATAACACCATTATGAGGGAATCCACCACCGGATTTTTGCCCTGTAGAGGCTAATTTTTTCGGAGTAGCGGCGGTGTCCACACCGCCGTGAAGGGCAAAGACACATGATTTTTAAAGGTTTTTTAGCGGTGGGGGCCCCGCCCCTACACCTGTAAAGGGAATGAAACCTTGCTTTCTTATCAAAAGTTAGCACCCATGTGATTTTTGCCCTGTCCCGCAGAGGGGTATGTTTTGAAATAAGATTTGCCTCCCAAGGGAGCCAATCATCCAACTCAGAAAAAAGACACTGCTCATCATGGCCGCCGTGCTGTGTGTTCTGGCGGGCACGTTGTGGTTTGCCTCCAGCAGACTGGTCATCGCCTCGTTTGAATCCCTTGAAAAAAACCTGATGCTGCAAAACGCCGAGCGGGGAAAAAACGCCCTCCTGGCCGAGGTCAAACGCCTGGACGCCGCTGCCGGAGACTGGGCCGGCTGGGACGACATGTACACCTACGCCCAGATTCACGACCTGGCCTTACAGGAGGGCAACCTGCTGGACAGCAACTTCACCACCCTGCGGGTGGATTATCTGGTGGTGGCCGACACCAATGGCGAAATCCTTTATGCCAAGGGCCTTCACCACAAAAAATCCACACTGCTGCCGGTTCCAAAAATCCTCACCCGGTCCCTGAAACCCGGCGGCCTCTTTCTGAACTGGCAGAGCTTTCCCGCCATGCCTGCCTCGGTGAACGGTTTTCTGCGTGAAGGCAATCAACTGCTGCTGGTGGCCGCCCGGCCCATTCTGAAAAGCGACCAGACCGGCCCCCCCATGGGCACGGTGCTGCTGGGCCGCCTGCTGGATGACAGCGCCCTGTGGGAGCTTTCCACCGCCACCCAGTTGCCGCTCACCATCCGGCCCTTTTCTGCAAAAACAGATGCCAGCCTGAAGGCAGCGAAGTTCCGGTCAAACACACGCATCCGCCCCCTTGGCCCCAAACGGGTGCAAGCCCAGGCGGTGTTGCATGACCTGCGCAAAAAAGCCTCTTCGGTGCTGGAAATCACGCTGGACCGCAACGTGCTGGCAGAGGGGCGACGCTCGATGACACTGTTTCTGATGGCGCTGCTGGTGGTGACCGGCGTGGGCTTGCTGGTGTTGTTCGGACTGCTCTCGCGGCTGGTGCTCAACCCCCTGGGCCGCC
>CAYJOG010000343.1:0-3858 GCA_964371695.1 uncultured bacterium | reverse complement strand
GGGTGTAGGCCCCCTGCAGGCGGCGCATGGTGTGGGTGATGGCTTCTTCAACATCGCCCGCCGCGTGGCTGAGGGCCAGCAACTGGGCGATGACTTCGCTGTCGGTGGTGGTGACAAACTGGGTGCCCGCCTGCTCCAGTTCGCGGCGCAGCATCTGGTGGTTGATGAGGTTGCCGTTGTGGGTGAGGGCCACGGGGCCGTGGGGGCTTTTGAGAATCAGCGGCTGGGCGTTGGCCGGAATGCTGGAGCCGGTGGTGCTGTAACGCACGTGCCCCACCGCCAGATCACCCCGCATGAGCTTGAGGGTGTCGTCCTTGAACACCTGGGTCACGAGGCCCATGTTCTTGTGGCTCACGATGTCCCGGCCCGTGCTCACGGCGATGCCCGCCGACTCCTGCCCCCGGTGCTGCAACGAAAAAATGCCGAAATAGGTCATGCGGGCCACGTCCTTGCCCGGCGCGTACACGCCAAACACACCGCACTCGTCCTTCACCTTCTGTTCGGCGATTTCATAACCCCCCGCCAGGGCGGCTTCGCCCTGGGGAATGAAAGGATTGTGCAGGGGCCTGGGGGGTGTCATGGTTTCACCTTCTGGGGCAGCATACACCCGCCGTGGGTCGGTCCAAGAACCTGTCTATAAAGTCCGTCCTGGACTTTATAAACTCACCGCCAGCGGGGGCAAAGCCCCCTTGGCGGGCAAAAACCTCAGTGTTTTCAACACTTCGGCTTTTGAGGCGGGCCATCCTTGGCCCGCAAGAGCCTGTTTCCATTACACCATGTTGCACATGGCGCAATTTAGAAACAGGCTCCAAGCAGCCAGGACAAACAAATGTTCGTGGCTTTGGGTTTCACTGGCGGTGACGGGGGGCCTGTGCGTTTATAATGCCCCGGCGCATGGGTTTTCTGGACTCTTTAAAGGGGGGCAAGCCCTCGGCTTTGCTGGGCCTGGATATTGGTACGCGGGCCATCAAGCTGGTGCACCTGCAAGAGAGCGGCAAGGGCGTGGACATGCTGGGTTTTGCCGTGACGGCCACGCCAGAGGAAAGCATCAGCGGCGGCCTGATTCTGGAAGTCAGCAAGGTGGCCGACGCCATTCGCCAGCTCCTGGAAATGGCCAAGGTGCCCAAGACAGTGAAGCGCGTGGTGCTCTCGGTGCCAGGGCGCAATCTGGTGGTGCGGCCCGAAACCCTGCCGCCGGGCAAATATTCCGACGCCGACAAAAAAGCCGCCATTTCCAACGCCGTGGAGCGTTTTCTGCCGGTGCCCCTGGGGGAGATGTACACCGATATCGTGAGCGTGGGGCACATTGAGGGCGAGAACCCCAAAGACAAAAAAGAAGCCCTGCTGTTTGTGGGCTGCCAGAAGGAAATCGTGCGCAAACGGGCCGACGCGGTGATTGAGGCGGGCCTGGAGCCGGTGGCCATTGACGCCGAGCCGCTGGTGATGATCCGCAGCCTCATCGAACGGCCCTTCAAAAACGACCCGGAGAGTTTTCACGAGGCCACCCTGCTGGTGGACCTGGGGGCCGGCAGCACCTGCATCAGTGTGCTCAAAGAGGGCAAGCTGCGGTTTACGCGCATCACGGCGGCGGGGGGCGACCAGCTCACCGAGGCCGTGCAGAACGCCTTTGGCTGCGGCTGGGTCGAGGCCGAGCTGGCCAAGCGCAAGCTGGGGTTTGCCCTGTTGCCCGACGAAGTGGCCGAAGACACCCTGGCCCGGCAGATTCACACCGCCATCGAAGACCCCTTGCAGAACATGATGGACGACATGCGCCGCAGTCTGGCGTTTTATGGCAGCAAATGGCGCAACGAAACGGTGAACAAGATTCTGCTCACGGGCGGCGGCGCGCTCATGCGCGGCATGGCGGCCTTTTTTGAGCGAGAACTGGGGGTGCCCACCCGCGTGGCCGACCTGCTGGGGGGCGCGGGCGGCGGTGTGGCCCTGGTGGGCAAAGACGCCGCCACGGCGGAAATGCTGCGCCTGAGCGTGCCCTATCTGGCGGTGGCCATGGGTCTGGCGATGCGCGACCTCAGCCCCCGCGTGGCGGCCAAGGTGCTGGCCCCCGTGTTGCCCGAAACCGATTACGAGTCCAGCTCTGCCGGCGGACCGATGGGGGAAAGGTGATGCCTGAATGATCAAGGTCAACCTGCTCCCAAAAATGATGCTGGCCGGCCCCGCCGACCGGCCCGAAGTGCTTTATGGAGGCATCTTGGTGCTGGGGATCGGCCTGGGCGTGACGGGTTATCTCTACAAGTCCAAAACCAACGAACTCACCGAGGCGAACAGCCGTCTGGCGGGCGTGAAAGAGCGTTATGACCGCGAGCGCGGCGAGATTGAGTCTGCGGACAAGGCCAAAGAGGAACTGCGTTATATCGAAGAAAAGGAATCGTGGATATTGGGCCAGACCACCACGCAGCGGGAGTGGGCCACGTTTTTGCAGGAGATCAAGGACCTCACCCCCGCCGACACCTGGCTCACCGAAATGAAAGCCAACAACACGGCGGGCACGGTGGAGTTCACCGGCCGGGCCTATACCCTGGCGGCGATTGGCCATGTCGCCGTCAAATATGATCTCGTCAATGCGATTTCAGCACTCAGGGTTGAAAAAGCCATGCGCTCCACCACGGCAAAAGAACTGAATGACAAAGAACGCAAAGAGGCCCAGGAGCGCCAGAAGAACACGGGCGACGTGGTGGAGGTTCCCGAAGAACTTCCCAGCCTGGGTTTTGCCGCCAAAGTTTTTGAAGCCATGGATTTTAACCTCAAAGGCACCTTCAAGGTGCAACCCACGGCTGGCGGTCCCAAACCGCCGCCGCCGCCGGGCGCGCCGCCCGCCGCCTCGGCCAGCATTCGTCTGGGGAAGGGGCTCTGAGCGTGGCGGAAAAAGACACCAAAGCCAAGGGCAAGGACAAGGGCAAAAAGGGCGCTTCTCAGGGCGGCGCCACGCTGTTTGGCATGCAGGTGAGCAAGGGCCCCATCAAGGTGCTCAAGTGGCACATTGGTGTGGTGCTGATGGTGTTGGGCGTGGCGTCTGCGCCCACTTATTATTTTCTCCAGTACACCAAACAGCAGCAGCAGCTGGATGCCCTCAATAACGAAATCGCCAGCATGGAAGACAAACTGCGGAATATCGAAAACACACGCATCGAGCGCGAAAAAACCCAGGCGCTGATCGCCGAAAAAGAAGAAAACATCGCCTATCTCGAACGCGCCCTGCCCGATTTCAAGTTCATTCCTGATTTCATGGTGCAGATTGAACAGATGGCCACCGGTTTCAACCTGGAGGTTCTGAGTTTTACACCCACCCAGAAACAGGCCGCGCCGCCTCCTCCTGCGCCTGCCGCGCCAGAGGGGGAGGCCGCCGGTGGCGCACCTGCGCCTGCGCCCGCGCCGGGCATGCCGCCGCCGCCGGGGGCCGCGCCGGGTGCGGCCGCCGCCAAATCCTTCAACAATCAGGATGAGTTTGCAGAGGACGCCGTGGAGCTTCAGCTTGGCGGCGGGTTCAACGACCTGCTGCTGTTTACGCAGGAACTGGCGGTGTTTCCCAAGGTGGTGGTGCTGGACGAAATTGGTTTCAAGGTAGAGGTGGGTGAATAAAAAAACGAACTGGTGCCCTCCTAAAAGGACGCCGGCATCCGCGCCATTCTGCTGTTCAAGTTTTTCTCACGGAAAGAAAAAGCCCCTGCCGCGCCGGGCGCAGCGCCGGGGCCGCCGGGCGCGCCGCCCGCCACCTCGGCCAGCGTGACGGTTTCGGCCAAACCCGCCAAAGGGGTTCGCTTGGCGTCGGCGCGTAAAAAAGGAGCGGGGCCATGAGCGCGTGGAGAAATTCCCTTTTGCTCCTGTTGCTGGGTGTGGTGC
>CAYJOG010000342.1:1654-3874 GCA_964371695.1 uncultured bacterium | reverse complement strand
GGGCAACTCACCACCCTCTGCGCCGTCTTCAGAGGCTCCTTCCAGCAGTGACGGGTCATCGCCGGGGCTTTCCAGTTCCAGTGAATCAGACAAACCTTCCTCTGGTTCGCCCGATTGTTCCAGGCCCCTGTCGGTGTTGGTGAGGTCGCTGGGTTCGGGGAAGCGCTCCGCCGGATATTGCCGCGTGGCCACCCGCATGTAGTCGCTGAAAACCGGCGCGGGCACCGTGCCGCCAAACACCCGCTTCATCAGCTTGCCCGTGTCGTTGCCCACCCACACCGCCGTGGCCACGCGGGGAGAAAACCCCACAAACCACGCGTCCTTATAGTCGCTGGTGGTGCCGGTTTTGCCTGCTATCACCGCGCCGCGCACTGCGGCACGCCGGGCGGTGCCACGGGTCACCACGTCTTTCATGGCGTCGGTGAGCGAAGCCGCGCATTTTTCGCTCATGGCGCTTTCATACCGCTGGGGCGCGGGCAGTTCCAGCAGACGGCCCTGGGGGTCCACCACCTTGGTGATGGCGACAGGCGAGACGTATTCACCCCGCTGGGCAAACACCGCAAAGGCCGAGGCCATCTCCAGCGGAATCACCTCGCCCGCCCCCAGCGCCAGCGACAGGTTGGCCTTGAGCGGTGTGCTGATGCCCATTTTGCGGGCGGTGCTGATTACGTCCCGCGGCCCCACCTTCGCCATCACCTTCACCGCCGCCACGTTCACCGACTGCGCCAGCGCCTGACGATAGGTGATGGCCCCGTGATAACCCCCGCCGCTGTTTTTGGGGCTGTAATAACGCCCGCCCCCCAGGTGAATGCGAATGGGCGCGTCCACCACCACGCTGCCCATGGGGTGGCCTTGTTCGCAGGCGGTGGCGTAGACAAACGGCTTGAAGCTGCTGCCCGGTTGCCGCCGGGCCTGCCACGCACGGTTGAACTCGCTCTGTGCAAAATCCCGCCCCCCCCCCATGGGCGGCACGTGGCCGGTGTCCACCTCCACCGAAACCAGCGCCCCCTGCCCCACGTCGTGGCCCTTGCCATATTTCCACAGGCCGTTTTTCAGCGCCTGCTCGGCGGCGGACTGAAGCGCCGGGTCCAGCGTGGTGTACACCTTGAGACCGCCGGTGAACACCGCGCCGTGACCATAGGCCTCTACGAGCTGGTGCATCACATAACTGGTGAAATAAGGAAACTTCAGCGCCTTGAGGCCCGGCGCGGGGGGAATGCCCTGGTATTTGAGACGCAGGGGTTCCTTGAGGGCCTTCTGGTAATTCTCTTCGGTCACATATCCCACGGCCCGCATCCGCCCCAACACGGTGGCCCGCCGCTGGAGCGCGCCCTCTTTGTTGCGATAGGGGCTGAGGCGGCTGGGGCTTTGCACCAGGCCCGCCACCAGCGCGCTCTCGGCCAGCGAGAGTTTGTTCAGCGACTTGCTGAAATACACGTCGCTGGCGGCCCGCACACCATAGGCGTTCTCGCCAAAATAAATGCTGTTCAGGTACATCTCCAGCAGTTCCTCTTTGCTGTAACGCTGCTCGAGCATGAGCGAAATGAGAATCTCGCGGCTTTTGCGCGAAATGGTTTTTTCGCGTCCCAGATAAAGCGTGCGCACCAACTGCATAGTGATGGTGCTGCCCCCCTGGGTGCCCCAGCGGCCCCTGAGCACCGTGGTGGCCAGCACGGCGCGTATCAGCGAACTGAACCGCACACCCCGGTGGTGCATGAACTCGCTGTCTTCCACCGCCAAAAAAGCCTGAATGAGCTGGGGGTTGATTTTTTCCAGCGGGACATATTCGCGGTTTTCAATAAACAAGGCCCCCAGGCGGTTGCCGTGGCGGTCAAAGAGCTGGGTGTTTTCGCCCATCTGCTCGGTTTTGATCTGCTGGGGCGTGGGCAGGGTTTTGGCCAAGCGCTCCATCTGCCACAGGGCAAAGGCCAGCAGCAGCAGCGTGCCCAGCAAGCCGCCCGCCAGTACGCCCGCCAGGATTTTCAGCCAGGGGCGTTTTGGGGGCGTTGCAGGGGGTTGGTTTTTCGCCATGGGGAAGAGTCTGTCTATAAATAGGGCGACTGGCCACGGGCCATCCCCACCGGCCTATCGTAAAAACACCAGGGGTGGGTGGCAAGGTGGGGGGAATAAGGTGGTTCTATTGTTTCAGGCGGGCGGGGACGCCCACCCCACAACAAGAATACCTCTATCACTCAGTGGGGCGGGCGTCCCCCCCCGCCA
>CAYJOG010000342.1:0-1644 GCA_964371695.1 uncultured bacterium | reverse complement strand
GGTCCTTGTGCCCCGGGGGGGGGGCCCCCCCCCCCCCCCCCCAACACCCCCCCCCCCCCCCCGCGGGCCCCCCCCCCCCCCCCGCCATAAAAAGAAACAGGTTTCTGGCCTTTTTATTTTTCGCAGGCAAGATGCCTGCGCTACCAAATCCCATCTCGCGGGAAAACCGGTAGAACAGGCATCCCTGCCTGTATCAAACGCCAAATGGTTCTGGCCCTACGGCAACACGCCGCCGGTGGTGGCGCCTGCCCCGGCTTTGGACACATCACCCGAGTGAACGGTGACGGTGACGCGGCGGTTGACCTGTTTCTGCTGGGGATTCTTGTTGCACTCTTTGGGTGAGGTATTCCAGTTGCAGTTGCGGGGTTTGAACTCGCCGTGTCCCACAATCACCACACGCCTGCTGGGAAAAGCCCACTTGCTGGTGAAGTGCCGCGCCACGGCGGCGGCCCGGGCGGCAGAAAGCTCCCAGTTGCTGGGAAACACCGCGCTGGAAATGGGGTCGCTGTCGGTGTGGCCCTCAAAACGCACTTCGCCGCTGGAAGCCGAAATGTATTTTCCCAGTCCGTCCAGTTTTTCAAGCGCGCTGGCGCGCAGTCCCGATGAACCGCTGTCAAACAGCAGGTCGCCGGGAATGGACACCTGCATGCCGCTGGGCAACTCCACACATTTCATGCCCTGCGGGCAGGCGTATTTGCCCATGGAGGTGACTTCCTTGCCCATGCTTGCAGCCATGCTTTCCAGTTCTTCTTCAGCAGCTTTGTGAGGGTCGGGGGTTTGGGGGGTTTCCTGTTTGATTTCCCGGCGGATGGTTTCTTCGTTGGGCAGCACGCCCCGGCCCCCCTGAAAGGGTTTCTCACCCTGGCCATAGGGCCCGCCCCCCACCACGCGAAAAGTTTTTTTCGCTGCCTCGATGATGATCTGGATGGTTTTGGGCGAGGGGGCTTCGCGTGTGGCGAAGAGCACCACAAAGCTGGCCAGCAGCAGGGTCACGAGGTCGGCGTAGGTCAGCAGCCAGCGCAGACCGCCGGCCTCGGCGCTGCGGTGTTCCTCTTCATGCTTTTTTTTGGACATGCGGTTGCCTCTGGCTTAACCGGCGGCGGCCTCGGCGGTTTCTTCTCCGGCCAAATCCTTGGGCAGCAGGGCCATGAGCTGTTCGCGCAGCAGGCGCGGGTTGTCACCCGCCTGAATGCTGAGCACACCGCGCACCACCAGTTCCATTTCAAGCTGAATGGCGCCGAACTCGTTGCGCGCTTTGTTGGCGAGGGGAATCAGGATCACGTTGGCCAGAAACACACCCCAGAACGACCCCAGAAACGCCACGGAGATGCCGCTCAGGGCCTTGCTGATGGCCTCTTGCCCCGTGCCCGACGCCAGTGAGCCAATGGCCGACACCAGGCCCATGATGGCCGCCAGCACGCCCAGGGTGGGGCTGAAACCACCGACGGTTTCAAACATGTTGGCCGAGCGTTTGGATTCACTTTTTTCGCGCTCCACCATGTTTTCGAGAATCTCGCGGGTCATGTCGGGGTCGGTGCCGTCAATCACCAGTTGCAGGCCCTTTTGCAGCAGTTACGGGTCGTCTTCGTTGCGCTGGCTTTACAGAGACAGCAGGCCCTCTTTGCGGGCTTTTTCGATGTAGGG
>CAYJOG010000341.1:1265-3880 GCA_964371695.1 uncultured bacterium | reverse complement strand
GCCCAGACCCCCCGCCGCGCCGCTGATGAAAACCGTTTTGCCAGCAAGACTCCCCAAAACTTCGGCCATTATGCAATAGACTCCCGCCATGACGGACGAGCGGTTTCTGGTTGTGGACGACGACGACCTCATGCTCGACACGCTCAAAACCTGCATTTCGCTGGAAGGGTTTGACGTGGAAACCGCCACCAGCGGCCCCATGGCGGTGGAACTGGCCAAAACTCGGGAATTCGACGTGATCATCAGCGACGTGATGATGCCCGGCATGTCGGGCATTGAAACCATCCGCGCCGTCAAGGCCCTGAACCCCGCCATCCTCAGCATCGTCATCACCGGCTACGCCAGCGCCGAAACCCCCGTGAAAGCCATCAAGGTGGGGGTGGACGACTACATCTACAAACCCTTCGACCTCGACGAATTCATCCACACCATCAAGCGCAATATCCAGTCGCGCCGCATGAAACGCCACCTTGAATTCGCCGCCCGCGAAAAAGTTGCCGCCAGCGCGGTGCAGACCCTGCTGTTGCCCAAGGTGCTGCCCCACGGCCTGCCCCTGTCGGCGGCGGCCTGTTATGCCTACAGCCACGGCCTGGGGGGCGACTATTACGACCTCATGGAACTGGGCGGGGGCCGCTGGGCGGTGCTGATGGGCGATGTGAGCGGGCATGACATCGCCAGCGCACTGGTGATGGTGATGGTGCGCACCCTGGCCCACCAGCTTTTGCAGGAACCCCTGCGCCCCAGTCAGGTGCTGGAGCGCCTCACCGCCCAGTTGCACCACGACATTTCACAGGCCCTTTATGTCACCCTTTTTCTGGGGGTGCTGGACCTGGACCGCAACGAACTGGTGTGGGCCAACAGCGGCTTGCCCCCGGCGTTTATCGTCAACCGCCTGGGACTGCCCCAAAAGCTCTATCACCCCAGCGTGCCCCTGGGCATTTTCGAGACGGGGCAGTATGCAGACCAGATCACGCCTTTTCTC
The DNA here is from genome assembly GCA_964371695.1 of uncultured bacterium. Taxonomy (GTDB): domain Bacteria; phylum CAYJOG01; class CAYJOG01; order CAYJOG01; family CAYJOG01; genus CAYJOG01. Next base: position 2,898 of record CAYJOG010000341.1, on the reverse strand, counting down.
ACCGGCGACACCCTGTGGCTCTACACCGATGGCGTGGTGGACACCGTGAATCCGGCGGGGGAAGACTTCAGCGAAGACCGCCTGAAAGCGTTTTTTCATGACCACCGGGGCGAGCCGGTGGCGGTGGCGGCACAGAAACTTCACCAGACCCTTGAAAATTTCCGCAACAAATGCGACCTGTTGGATGATTATACGTACTTGGGGGTCCATCGCGGCGGGTGAAGCACTTGCCGCAGGGGGCCTTTTCACGAAAACAAAGGCCAATGGACGAGGAAACCGAAAATCCGAAGAAGCGTTATACCAAAACCCTGCTGGTGAGCCTGGGGCTGCACGGGGCGTTGTTGCTGGTGCTGTCGGTGGCCGGGCCGGAACTGGCCTGGGCCAGCCGCCACCGCGACCGCGCCGAGGCCGAAATGGAACCCATCCCCATCACCTGGGTGTTTACGCAGGACGGACAAGAAGGCGTGCCCGGCGCGGCAGGCGGCAAACGGGTGCAGGAAACCCCCGCCCTGGCCAAGGGTGCGCCGGGGGGCGAAAACACCCCCACCCCGCCCCCCGAACCCGACCGCACACAACCCCACGGCTCACCAGAGCCAATCCCCAGCCCCATCGCCGACCCCGCCGTGGAGCACCGCCCCGGCACCGTGCCGGTGGAGCGGGCCGCCACCTCTGGCCCCCCCACCGATCAACCCACCGACGAGCCGGGCCGCGCCAAAGGGGCCGAAAACGGCATGAGCGGCGCACCCAACGGCAAAGACGCCAACACCAGCGGCGAACAGGCCGCAGGCGGCGGCCCCAGCCGGGGGGCGGGTTATGGCGGCCCCGGTTTCAACGGCCCCGCCCGCAGCAAACAAGCCGAGAACGAAGGCTGGCACGGATCGGTGCGCGTGAACGTGCGCATTGGCCCAGGCGGCCAGCCCCTGGGGGCCTCGGTGGTCGGCTCCAGCGGCATTGGTGGTCTGGACGCCGATTGCATCCGCCGCGTGATGTCCGCCCCCGCCAGCGCCTTTGTGCCCGCGCTGGATCACGGCGCGCCGGTGGAAGGGGCTGTGGCGGTCACCTGCGATTTCCCGGCGGTGCAATGAAAAGCGCCATGAGAAGCAACCCCATTCCCTTGCCAGGACAGAGGTCTTGTCGGCCCGAAAAGAGTAGGCGCGGTGTCCCCACCGCGCACAAATCAAAAGAAAAACCAGGGTTTTTGTCTTTCACGGCGGTGGGGACACCGCCGCTACTCCGGGAAAATCGGCGTCAATGGGCAAGATGCTCAATCCACCGCTTTTTCCTCATCCTTCCGCTCCTCCTGACCCTCACCCCCCAGGCCCGCGCCGAGGACACCCCCCCGGTGGTGCTGCAAAACGAGTTCATCAAGGTGATTGTGAACGGCGGGCCGTCTGAGGAAGGCCGCTTCGCCATCGAGACCACCGGCGGCAACCCGGAAAGCACCGCTGATAACAACCAGCCCCTGCTCTATGGCCGCCCCCTGCCCTGGACCAGCTACACCACCGTGCGCCTGGGCGGCCAGGACTGGGTGTTTGGCGGCCCCACCCGGCGGCGGGCGGGATTGGGGGGGCAGGTGGGCCAGCGGTTGCAGGCCCCCGTGCTGGCAGCTCAGGGGGTGGTGAGCGTGTGGCAA
>CAYJOG010000341.1:401-1255 GCA_964371695.1 uncultured bacterium | reverse complement strand
GGGGCCCCTCAAGGTGAGCCAGCAACTCACCCTGGTGCGCAGCCAGACCACCCGCATGAAAGACGCCGCCCTCATTCGCTACGACCTCACCAACACCAGCGGCGCGCCGGTGGAGGTGGGCCTGCGGGTGTTGCTGGACACCCTGCTGGGCAGCAACGACGGCGCGCCTTTTCGCGCCGCTGGCCGGGGCGTGCGCGCCGAAACCCTGTTTGAAAAAGGCCAGGTTCCCCCCTTTTGGCAGGCCTTTGACAACCTGAGCAACCCGGCGGTGATCATCGAGGGCGTGTTGCAAGAGGAGCACCTGAGCACCCCCTCGCTCGTGGCCGTGGCCAACTGGGGCACGCTGGCCGACAACCTGTGGAACTTCTCCCCCACGCCGGGGCGCAGTTTTCAGCGCGAAGGCGAAGCGGACATGGACAGCGCCGCCGCCCTTTATTTTGAGACCACCCCCATTGGCCCCGGCCAGACCCGCACCATCACCACCCAGGTGGGTGTGGGGGGCATCACCACCAAACCCGGCAACCTCAGCCTGGGCCTGACGGCCAAAAGCGAGATGGCCTATCACCCCCGCCAGCCCCAGACGGTGCCGGTGGTGGCCTATATCGAAAACACCAGCGGCTTCGAGGCCAGGGGCGTGACCGTGAGCCTGCTCACCAGCCCCGGCCTGACCGTGCTGGACCCGGCCCCCAAGGCCCTGGGGGCGCTCTCACCCAGCGCCCAGGCCGACGCCTTTTTTCAGGTGCGGGCCAACGGCAGTTCGTTTCAGCCCCAGTGGATCAAGGCCGTGGTGAGCAGCGAAAACTTTGAGGAAAACGCCGTGCAGCGGCCCATCACCATTCTGGACCCGCCCCGTG
>CAYJOG010000341.1:0-391 GCA_964371695.1 uncultured bacterium | reverse complement strand
AGGCCACCCTCACCGGCCCCCCCGGCCTGACCCTCAACCGTTTCAACCAATACGACAACAATCCCTTCCAGGCCCTGGTGCGGGTGAAAAACCCCACGGTGTGGCCCATCGAAAACGTGATGGTCACGCTCTCGGCCTCCGCGCCCGGCCTGGTGGCGGCCCGTTATGAAAAAACCGACCGCACCCTGCGCCTTGCGCCGGGGGCCGAAGAAACCCTGGATTTTCACCTTCAGGCCACAGGCAGGGCCGACGGCGAGCTGGCCTATGGCCTTTCCGTCACCGCGCCCGACGTGCCGCCGGTGAGCCAGCAGGCGGTCATCACCGTGCCGCCCCAGCGGCCCCGTCTGGTCATCAAACCGCAGGAAGCGCCTCTGGCGAAGGGGGCCTATGG
>CAYJOG010000340.1:271-3884 GCA_964371695.1 uncultured bacterium | reverse complement strand
CCCTGGTTGGCGCGGGACACCTGCGACAGCGCCGTCTCCGCCCGGTGGCGGAAAACTTCATAAAGGATTTACCGTGCATCACGGGTGGGGAAAAACGCCGATACCAGAAACGCGCTGATCATGAACACGTAACACACCAGCGAAACGGTGGTGAGGCCCCCAAAGAGGCTGGAGCTGTCCTTGTCCCTCCGGCGCATCAGCCCTCACCCCCTTCGTCGAGCAACCGCATGCCTGTCACCCTTGGCCCGCCCGTGATGGGGCTGGGGCTGATGGTGAAGCGCTGCACGCTTTTTCTCAGCGACACCACCACCTTTTGCAGGTCCTGGGTTTTTTCGTGCACCTTTTCGGCTTCTTCGCGGGTGTTCTCCACCACGCCAAAGGCCCGCTGGGTGCGGTCCACCAACCCGTGGCTGTCGCCCTCCAGGTCTTTCACGCGGATGCCCACCTGTTCCAGCGTGCGCTTCATGTCGTTGCTGGCCTCCAGAATGCGGTCTCCGTCGCGGGCCTGTTGTTCGGTGGCGCTTTTGATGGCGGCGGTTTTGGTCTTGATGGCCTGAATGGAGTGCTGCATCTGGGTGGCGCCTTCGTGCTGCTGGTCGGTGCTCACGGCGATGTGCTGGGTGATGGCGCGCAGTTTTTCCACCGTGCCCTGTATGCGCCCGGTGCCCTGCAACTGCAGGGCGGTGTGGTCTTTCAGGTCAAGCGCGATGTCCTTCAGCTCTCCCATGGTGCGCTTCATGGACTTGGTGCCGCCCTCTTGCTTGCGGGTGAACTCCCGCACGTTTTCGCCATAACGCAGCACCTCGCCCATCACGCGGCGCAGGTTTTCGCCCTGGGCGTTCTGTTCGGTGGTTTTTTCCACGATCTGGTCGATCAGCGTGCTGGTCTGGCGCACGCCCTCCACAATCCGCCCCAGGGTTTCGCCCGCCTCGGTGGCCAGTTCGTGGCCGTGGCGCACTTCGTTGTTGCCTTCTTCCATGCTGCGCACGGCCTCTTCGGTGCCCTGGCGGATTTTGGTGATCATGGCCGCGATCTCTTTAGTGGACCGCTGGCTTTTTTCTGCGAGCTGGCGCACTTCGTCTGCCACCACGGCAAAGCCCTTGCCCTGTTCGCCGGCGCGGGCGGCCTCGATGGCGGCATTGAGCGCCAGCAGGTTGGTCTGCTCGGCGATGGCCGCCACGGTGTCCACGATTTCACCAATCTTTTTGCCTTCGTCGCCCAGGCTGCGCACGGTGCGTGTGGCCGAGAGCACGGCCCGCTGGATGTTGTTCATGCCCTCCATGGTGCGGTGTACGGCGTCGCCGCCTTCTTCGGCCAGACGTTTGCTCTGGCGAGCGGTCTGGCCCAGGCTTTTGGCGCTTTCTTCCACGTCCTTGCTGCTCTGCACCAGAAAAGACATGGCGCTCTCGGTGGAGCGCAGGCTTTCGTCCATGCCCTCGGCCATCTGCCGCAGGCTGGTGAGGCTCATCACCATTTCTTCAATGGCAGACACGGTTTTGCTCACGCTGCGGGAGAGGTGGTCTGACCGGCCAGACGCATTGTTGATGGACTCCACCATGTCGGTGATGACCTGGGCGGATTCCTCCACCTGTCCCTTGAGGCTCAGGGTGTTCTGGTTGATGTTCTCCATGGTGGTGCCGAACTCGGCCACCACACCGGCGGTGTCGTCCACAAACTCATCGAGCGCCTTCACCGCCCCGCTCACCTCCTGCAAAGAGGTCTGGATGTGACCGATGTCGTTCACCGTTTCACCGGTGCGCCGCAGGGCCTGGGGAATGTGCCCCGCCACAAACATGAGGTGCGAGCTGATGCGCTCCACGCTGCCTTCCACCTCTTTGAGCAACTGCCACAACGACGCCATGGATTCGCTCAGGCCGGTGGCGGATTTCATGAAGTCGTCGCTGGCGCTTTCCACGCCGCCCACGTTGCCCTTGGTGTCGCGCACCACGCGGGCCAGGCCCTCGCGCATGTCGTCCAACTGGCCGATCATGCGGCCGATTTCGTCGGTTTCGCGCACCAGACCATAGGGCGGAAACTCGTATTCCACCGACTGTGTGAGATCGCCGTGGGCAATGGCCTTGAGCGTGGCCCCCACGCCAGAGAGGGGTTTGTTGAGGCTGTGGCAGACATACCAGCTTGTCATCAGGCCCATCAGCGTCACCGCCAGCAGGGCCGGGGTGAAAAACATGATGAACTTGCGGATGACCCGCTGGCGGGTTTGGGCGTCAATGTCGCGCAGGGCGCTTTGGGCCTTTTCGGTTTTGGCCGAGGGTTTGCCGTCTTGGGGGCCTTCCTTCACCAGCCGTTGCATCACGGCCAAAGAGTCGGATTGTGAGCGGTTGACTTCCTGCATGGAGGCCATGACGGTGAAACCGAACACCACCATCACAAACAGGCCCCCCGCCATCAGCACGCCCCAGATTTTCCAGAAGATTTTCAAAAATACACCTCGTTTCTGAGCCACCCTTGGCTCAAAAGCTGTTGAGCTTCAGCAAAAAACCATTTTTTTATCATCCCAGCATCTCCTCGATGTGCTCCACGATTTTTCCCATGTCCAGCAGGGTGGTGAGCTGCGGCTCGGTGCGGGCCACGCCCAGAATGAAATCGGGGTGAATCGAACTCATGGCCCGCTGCCCCAGCACCACCTGTTCGGGCGGAATCTCCACCACTTCCTTCACGCCATCCACCTGAATGGCCAGCAGCTCCTCACCCACGTTCAGCACAATAAGAAAGGTGCCTTCTCCCGCGTCCACGCCCGGAAAATTGAACAGCACCTTCAGGTCGAACAAGGGCAGGATTTCGCCCCGCAGGTTGATGACCCCCTGCAAGAAGGGCGGCGTGCCCGGCACCTCGGTGACATGGCGCTCCATCAGGATTTCCTTCACCATGTCCACCTTCACGGCGTAATGCTCGTGGTGCAGCTTGAAGCGGGTGTAATTCTCCTTCAACGGAGATGATTCGGCTTCATGCTCCACGCAGAATCCCCCCTTCCCCGGCCACCTTGCGCAGCAGGTCGCTTTCCGGAACGGGTTTGTTCAGCAAAAAGTCCACACCCACCTGCTGGGCGCGCTGGCGGGTGTCTTCATCGTCCAGGGCGGTGATCACAACCACCCGCAGGTGGCGCAGGCGCGGGTCCAGACGCACGCGGCGGGTCAGTTCAAAACCATCCATCAGCGGCATGTTCACGTCGGTCACCAGCACCTGGGTGTTGTTCTGCAGCAGCAGTTCCAGGGCTTCCCTGCCGCTGGAAGCTTCCAGCACGGTATAGCGTGCGCGCTCCAGCATCATCTTGTGGTGCCGCCGGGTGCTGAGGGAATCATCGGCCACCACCACCGTCAGGGCGTTTTCATCCAGGGGCAGGTTCTTGAGTTTCTTGACCGTTTCCATCACGGCGGGCACGTCCAGAATGAGCGCCGCCTTGCCCTGATCAAGAATCGTGGCCCCGCTGATGTTGCGCACGTTGCGCAAGAGCGACCCCAGGGATTTCACCACCACTTCCTGTTTGCCCAGCAGGCGGTCCACCTGAAGCGCCACGCGGTCTGTTCCGTGTTCCAGAATCACCAGAGGGGGTTGATCCAGTTGCTGCGCGGGGGGGTAATGAAATACGTCCGAG
>CAYJOG010000340.1:0-261 GCA_964371695.1 uncultured bacterium | reverse complement strand
GCACAATGCTCAGCACTTCTTCGCGCAGGCGCAGCACCCGTGCGCCTTCCACGGTTTCAATCAGGCGGTCATCGGCAGAAAGATTCTCTTTGACGTTGCTGAGGGGAATCACAAAGGTGCGCCCGCTGGCGGTCACCAGCAGGGCCTGGATGATCGCCAGCGTGAGTGGCAGGCGCATGATGAAGGACGTGCCCTTGACCACCTAGATCTGCACCTCGATGGTGCCCTTGAGGTTCTGTATGTTTTCTTTCACCACGTCCA
>CAYJOG010000339.1:0-3887 GCA_964371695.1 uncultured bacterium | reverse complement strand
TTTTATTGCTTTGACTGGATTCCCGCTTTCGCGGGAATGACGGCGGGGGCAACTGGGCATTTTTCTTTTCTCTTTTCCAACCGCCAACTTCCATCTTCCTGCGGGGATGATGCCGAGAGAAATCAGCGCCTTTTAATAAAATATTCCCACCTGGGGCATTAAAGCGACTTACATGAACGCCATTGGTCACCTGACCAATTTCTTGCAGCAAACCCTGTCAAACGACAAACTGGCCCGATGCGCCTTAACCATTTCTTAACTTCTCTCTTTTGCGGCCTGCTGGTGATGGCGGCCGCCCCCCGCACTGCGTCGGCCCATCCTGGCCACGCGCCGGGCACGCTGCATCCGCTGGCGATGGCCTTTCGCCTCAACTCGCCTGATCAGCGCATCGGCGGCGTCAAGGGCGAGGGGCGTGTGGGTGACTATCAACTGCTCAACGGAAAAATCGCGGCGGTGATCGAAGACATCCGCCCCTCCAGCAACATCTACCGCTTTGGCGGACTGTTGAGCGACGTGGGGCGTCTGGCCCCTTCGGGCCGCATGGATTACAACCTGATGGACGAGATGATTCCCATCATTTATCCCCCCGGTCAGGTCTACACCAACCTGCGGGTGTTTGTGCCGCAAAAAATAGAAGTGCTCAAAAACGGTCAGGACGGCGGCGCGGCGGTGGTGCGCGTGAGCGGCGAAGACGGCGACCTGCCCTATATCGTGGACGTGCTGAAGGGCCACACCAAGCCCATGAAACTCAAGATGGTGTATGACTACGAACTGGCCCCCGAAGACACGTTTCTCACCGTGCGCCTCACTGTTTCCAACCCCGGCGAGTTCAAAAAAAGTTTTCACACCGGCGTGGTTTATTTTCTGGGCGACGGCCTGCAGTTTTTCACCCCCGGCGGCGGTTATGACCGCGAGGTGATGAAACAGAAGCCCTATTCGTTTCTGGGGCTCACGGGGCCCAACATCAGTTATGGCCTGCAATATGACGACAACCCGCTGAAAATCGCCATCGACGGCGGGGCCATCAAGGGCGCGGCGGGTGAGGTGTTCACCCTGGAGCCGGGCCAGAGCGTGACACTGAAAACCCGCCTCAGCGTGGGCACGGGCGACGTGGCCAGCGTGCTCGCGCCCTTTCTCACGCAGGGCGGCACGGTGTTGGGGCGCGTGGCCTGTGACCGGGCCAAAACACCCCATGCCGAGGTTTATGCTTTTGCCGAGGGGGCGGCCCAGCCCTACTCTCTGGCCCGCACCGACGCCACGGGGGCCTGGTCCCTTTCGTTGCCGCCGGGCAAGTGGCTGCTCAAAACCGGCGCGCCCGACACCCCCCTGGGCGAGGCCGTGACCGTGGAGATACAGCCCGACAGCACGCAGGTGAAAGACCTGACCCTGAGCGAAACCGCCTGGGTGAATTACACCGTGAAAGACGAAAAGGGCCGGGTGATTCCCGCCACGCTGGCTTTTGCCCCCAAAGGCGCGGTGAACGGCAATCCCATCACCGCCGCCACCCAGGGGTTTCACGGCGGGTTCGAAAAAATCGTTTTCGCCACACAAGGCAAGGGCCTCACCGCCGTGCCGCCGGGGGATTACACCTTGTATATCTCCCGTGGCCTGGAATACGAAATCTTCAAACAGGATATTTCACTCAAACCGGGCGCACCGCTCGTGCTCGTCGCCACGCTTCGTCACAGTGTGGACACCACGGGTTTTCAGGGCGGCGACTTTCACATTCACGCGCTCGGCAGCACCGACACCGACGACACCTACGAAGACAAAATCGCCTCTTTCGCCGCCACAGGGCTGGAAATACCCATCGCCACCGACCACGATCACCACAGCGACTACGCGCCTTATGTGAAAAAACTGAACGTGACGCCCTGGATGAAAACCATCAACGGCGTAGAGCTGACCACCGTGCGCTGGGGGCACTTCAACGGTTTTCCCGTCAAGCGCGACGAAAAAAAACCCGACAACGGCGCGGTGGACTGGTATGGCAAAAACGTGCCCGAAATCATCCGCGAACTGCGCCAGGACAAAGGCGCGGTGGTGGTGCAGATGAATCACCCCCGCAGCAAACCCGGCATTGTGGGGGGCCAGGGTTATCTGGAAAACCTGGGGTATGACCCCAAAACGGGCAAGGCGAAAATCCCCGCGCAACTCACGCTGGATTTTGACGGCATTGAAGTGCTGAACGGCAAGGGCTTGGGGCACTTTTGGGAAATCTTCGCCGACTGGTCGAGCTTCTTGAACATGGGGCGCAAGATGACCGCCCACGGCAACAGCGACAGCCACGACGCCTATCACCTGGAGGTGGGTTATCCGCGCAACATGGTGCGCGTGAGCACCGATGACCCGGCGAAGATGAACGTGACGGAGTTTCTGGCCAGCCTGAAAAAACAGCAGGTGGTGGTGAACGGCGGCCTGTTCCTCAGCCTTTCCATGAACGGACAAAAAGAAGTGTTGGGCAAAACCTTTCACACAAAAAACGGTGTTTACAAACTGGGCGTGAAGGTGCAGGGAACCACCTGGACGGATCTCAAACGCCTGGACCTGTACGAGAACGGCGTGAAAATCCAGAGTCTCACGCCCCCGGCAAGGGAAGGCGTGGTGAAGTTTCAGGGCGTGTTGCCGCTGAAGCCCAAACGGGACGCGTGGTATGTGGTTATCGCCCACGGCGACAAAGACCTCTACCCCGTTTATCCCGGTGCGCGGCCCTTTGGTTTCACCAACCCCTTCTGGATTGACACGGGCGGCGATGGCAAATTCACGCCGCTGCTCAGGCCGTGAGATTTAGAGTGTTTTCAGAGTTGGTGGCACAAAAAGCGAAGCCGCCTTTCACCTCTCCCTCAAGGGGCTTGTCATTCCCACAAGTTGCCGTCATTCCCGCGATAGCGGGAATCCAGTTCAAATATGAGCAAAAACCACTTGTTCTTCTTCCCCTCCGAAGGAGAGGAGAAGTTTTTTATGGTAGCCCCGGCGTCCACGCCGGGAGTCTGGGCCGCGCCGCAGGCGCACACCGTTCAGTTTTTTCTCTGTATTTACATGAAAAGAGCTGTTTGGTGACGCCTTCGGCGTTTTTTTGCTCCCGGCGCGGACGCCGGGGCTACCTTTTGTTTGGCGTTGTTCTTTCGTTTGACTGGATTCCCGCTTTCGCGGGAATGACGCCGGAGTCCCCCCTGTTTCTGCTGGTATTGCCGCCTGACCCCACCCAAGCCCAAAAGATGTGGGTAATGACAAGCCCTCAAGGGGAGAGGGGGCGGGTTCCGTCCTGCATCCGACATTGGATGGGCACTACTGGTTCATTCGACTCAAAATGAGTAGCAGCGGTGGGGATATCGCACCTACTCCTCATTTTTAACCAAATGAACCACCAGAATCACCGCACCCATCCGCCATACACCGTGCCGCCGGTGTGCGGATGGTTTCTGAATCCCAGCGGCCTGAGGCGGAGTTTTTGGGTCAGGGCCATTGCTGCCTGACGCCGCCCGGCAAAACCGGACGTTGCCCCCTGGTCATACACCACCACATAAACGTACAGCCGCTGGCTGGTGTGCAGCTTGGGGATTTGTGCAGCCGGAGGATAAGCCGCCGCTACCGGAAAACCATAAATGTCATAGAGCACCTTGTTGTCGTCGAAAACCAGATGAGGCCTGCCGGGGTGTTGCCGCAGATACATCACCACCAGTTCGGCGGGGTGCGCCGTGGCGGCGGGTGTGGCCAGTTGCCGCGCCTGAAAAAACACCTGGGCCAGTTGCGCCGCAGCCCAGAAAATCACCAGCAGCGCCAGTGCGATTTTTTGACCCCTGGCGGCGAAAGCGCCCACCAACCCCGTCAGACACAACAGGGCAAAAACTGGTTGCAGTGGCTGCATGTACCGGACGGACTGCATG
>CAYJOG010000338.1:0-3896 GCA_964371695.1 uncultured bacterium | reverse complement strand
GAAGAATCCTTAAGCGCGTCGGTGGTGCTGTTCTGGTCAAAGTGGGGCCTTATGTCAATCTGCCTGAGCAGGCGCACGCTGGTGTCCAGGGCAAATGTCTCGGTGCGCTGGCCCCCCTGCACCACGTTGGGGTCGGTTCTGCGTGAAATCACCAGTTTGGGCAACACCAGAGGCCCCCAGCGGGCTTTGCTGATGTCCACCGTCACGGTGTCGTTGCGGCTGGCGAGACCCGTGAGGGCGCGGTTCTGGTTGCGGCTCAGGTTGACGTCAAAGCGCAGGTCGCGGGTGGGCAGCAGGGTAAAGCGGTTGCCCATCACCACGCTGTTGCGGCTGTTGTCATAGTTGCTGGTGAAATTGGCCCGGCCGTTTTTGAGCAGGGAATAATTCAGGTCATAACCATAACCACTGCCCTCATAGGCGTGTGTCAGCCGCGTGCCCAGGGCGCCCCGCGCATTGAGTTTGTAATCGGCCCTGAGTGAGGTGGTTTTTTTGAGCAGGCCGGTTTTGACCTTGCCCGCCCCAATCGCCAAGCTGTTGCTGAGTGCTTCGTTGCTGGTGTCGGTGGATTCGTAATCCAGCGAGAGTTTCAGGCGGTCGCGGTTGCGCACGGCATAGGCTAGGTTCAGAAAGTCCTTGGTGGTTTCGGTGTTTTGCGCGCCCTGGCCCACCGCGCCGCCCGCCGCGGCCAGCACTTCGTTCCGGGTGCGGTTGCGGCCAAACCGGAAAGTCTTCACGGCCCCCCGCGGAAAGTTCACCGACAAATCCTGCACGGCGTTGTGACTGCCCGCCGCGCCAATAGGCTCGCTGCGGTTTTCGGTCAGTTTCAGCGCCACGTCCATGCCCTTGACGGGCCGCAGGTTCAGCGTGTGATTTTCGTTGGTGGTGTCGGCGGCCCCCACCCCCTTGGTGTTGCTGGAAAACTCCAGAAAGGTGCGGTCCCGGCGGGTGGTGTTCAGCGCATAGTCCCATTTTTTTTCTTTATAACCCACGGTGACGGTGGACACTCGCCCCTTGGCGATTTCACCCGTGCGCGCCGCGCCGGTGGCCACGGTATAAGCCACCCTGAGCACCAGATGGGTGGGCACATAGTCAAACGTCGCCAGCATGGGCAGCGCCTGAGACCGACTCAGCAGCACCACCCCCGCCTGGGCAAAGAGTTCGTAACGATCCGTCGTGAGCACCACCGGCCCGGCGTCGGTCTGCTCGGTGAGCACCAGATTGCCTTCGTTCACCACGTTGCCAAAGGGCAAAAAGCAGCGGTAGTTATAGGGTTTGCCGGGCACGTTGTAATCCCGGCACAGGCTCATGTCCATCGGCTCATTGGTGAGACGCACCGTGGGTTTGGCCAGCCCGGCCTCCAGCACATTGAGGCTCTGATAGGGGTGCTGACTCTCGCTGCGCCCCAGGCTGATGGTGCTGGCGGCGTAATCCACCGTGAACACCGTAATCCGCACCGCGTTGCCGTCGGGTTTCACGATTTCCACCACCGGGTCCACACCAAACACCGGCTTGTTGCTCAGCTTGCACGTCAGGTTGCGGCACACGGTGTCGAAGTTTTCGATGCGGTCGGTGATGGGAGTGGTGATTTCGCCCAGGTCGCCGGTGCTCTCGGCGGTTTCGCCCGTGATGGTGAGTTTGCTGTTGGGGGCGTAACGAAAATCAAAACCCTGCACGATTTTGTCAAAGGTGCCGCCCACGCCGCTGAAAAGCGGCACCGAGTCATAGGTGATGCGCAGCCTGTCGCCGTTGCGCAGGCGGGTGCCCCCCTGCAACACAATGGTGGGCTGGGGTTTGTTCTCCAGGGTGTATTCGTTCAGGCTGTTGGGCCTGCCCGTCGGCTCAAGCTGATATAACTCGCCCACCCATACTTCCTCGCTGCCGGGGAACGCGTCTGAAGGCAGGGGAATGTCGGTGCGTCCGTCATAACTGGCGATGACGATTTCCTGCTCCTGCACATAGGTGGGGTTGAAGAAGGGATACAGCACCGTCACCTCACCACGGCCCCCGATGCGCGCCAGCAGGCTGTCCTCGGCCAGCGACCACACCCCCTTGTACTGATCCTGGGGTGTTTTGAAAAACACGTCCTTGCCAAACGTGAGGGTGAACAACGCGCCGGGCTGGCTCAGCAGTTGGTGTTCGCCCTCGGTGATGGCCCCCGAGGCCGTGAGCTGGCCCAGCACCGCAGCGTCGGCCAGCGTATTTTTGAAGGTGATGAGAATGTCTTCGGGTTTGCGGACATCCACGCGGGCGCGGGCGGTGCGGAACTGGTTTTCGCCCACCTCGCTGCCGCAGGGGTCGTTCACAATGCCCTGGCGACACACCCGCAGGGCCGTTTCGTTGGCCGTGAGGGTGGGGTCGCTGTCGGCCTGGCTGGCCTGGCTCTCAAGGCGTGTCAGGTTCACGCCAAATTTGGGGCTGGGTTTATAACCCATGCGCCAGCCGGTGACACCGCCGGTGAAAAACAGCAGCGAACTTTTTTCATACACCACACGGGCCTTCTGGTGAGGCTCCAGCTTGCGGCCAATCAGCGTGAACTCGCCCCTGCCATAGTCCACCTCAAAATCGCTGGCGGGCACCGGCTCACCGTCTATGTTGACCTGCACGCTGCCGGGCACCACCGGCTGGTTGGCCGCAAACGGAAACGGCCCCTTGGGGTTGGTGAGGTTGGCCTGGATTTCGGGTGAAATCGCCTGCTAGCTGCGGGCCTTCATGAGCACGGCGTCGAGGGTGAGTTTGTCCCGCAGGCTGCCGCCGGGCCGCAGGCTCATCTGCATGCCTTCGCCCTGCCTGAGGGGCAGGTTGGTATAGGCCCCGCCGGGCATGGTGAAGTTCACGTCGCCAAACTCAAACACCGCCGGGCGCGTGGTGAGCTTGATGCGCGTCACCGCCTGGGTGCCGGGGTTTTCTGTCACCTGTCCCTCTACCTGGGCCTTGCCCCCCACGCCGCCGCTGATGGCCAGATTGGTGCTCTGGCGAATGCTGGCCCCCACCACGCCAAAGGCGGTCTGGGCGGTGGGGCTTTGGGTGCGCTGTTTGTAGGTGAGCACCAGTTCCTTGCCTCGCAGGGCCGCCGGGTCGCGCCAGGCGATGACGGAGAGAAAGGTCTGCACATTGGCGTCGGTGGTGGCGCTGCCGCTCAGGCCCCGCACCGAGGTGATGTCCCAGTCGCCGCCTTCCACCACAAACCCGCCGCCGTCGCGGGTGCGCGAACGCCCGCGGGGCAGAGTCTCGCCGCCCGAAATCACCAGGGCCTCGCTGCTGGCGATGGGGTTGAGATAACCCTTGTCCGCCAGATAATCAAAGTTCTGGTCCGGCTCTGCGCTGCGGGGGCCGGTGGCGAAGGTGACGGTTTTGGTTTCAGGCGCCACGTCATAGGTGGCAGTGCCAAATGTGACTTCTTTTTTGCCCGTGATGCGAAATCCCTGGCTCCCCGCCACACTGCTTTTGGTGCCGCCCTGCGTCACCAGCACGTTCAGAGGCTCCACCGCCACGGTGCGGCTGGCCGCAAGGCCGGGCATCACCACCTCGTTGGGGTTGATGCGAATGGCCCCCACCGGCGTGAGGGTCTCACCCCGCACATAAAAACGGAACAACTCCACCGGCGCGGGAATCACCACGCCAAAAGAAAGAGGCACCACGTTGACTTCCAGCGTGCCCGCGTTGTTGTCGATGGTGTTTCCCAGCACCAGGTCATACACCGGGTTCACCAGCACCTTGTCCGCCAGCACGCCGCCCCGGTCCACCAGTTTCACGGCGCGGGGGTCGAAGTTCATCTTCAGACCCACACCCCCCACCCCTTCACCCGACGGGAACTTCTTGACGCTCACGATCACTTCTTCCACGCCTCCCACGCCCAGGCGGATTTCCTGCTTGCTGAAACCCAGCACCACGGCGGC
>CAYJOG010000337.1:0-3914 GCA_964371695.1 uncultured bacterium | reverse complement strand
CACCACACCCCTGCGGGCCTCACCCCGCCACGAAGACGCCGAAGCCGTGCTGCGCCAGTTGGGTTTCACCGCCCTGGAAATCAGCAAAACCCTGGGCGAAATAGAAGAAGACCTGAGCGCCGAAGAACTGGTGGCCGAAGCACTCAAACGCCTGGGGCTGTGATTATTCCGTGCTCACCTCGCGGATGAGCGACAACGCCCCCTTCAGCGTATGCCAGGGCAACGAGGCGCATTTGGTGCGGGCGGGATATTCCTTGACCCCCTCGAACACCTTGAGTTTGCCCAGCGTGTTGGGCGTGGTGTTTGGGTCCAGTTCACCCAATATCATGCGGTGAAACTCTTCAAAAGAATCCTGGGCCTGCCGGGTGGTTTTGCCTTTGACAAACTCGGTCATCATCGAGGCGCTGGACATGCAGATGGAACAACCCTTGCCCTGAAAACTCACGTCTTCGATGCCATCGTTTTCCACCCTGGCATAAACGGTGATTTCGTCTCCGCACAGGGGGTTGCGACCCGGACAGACGTGGGTGGCGTTTTCCATGGGGCGGAAGTTCCTGGGTTTTTTGTTGTGATCCAGAATCATCTGCTGATAGAGCTGGTTGGCATAAGACATGTCAGGCCCCTTCAAAAAAAACGCTCACCCATCCTGCCCCATGAAACGTCCGTTGGGTAGTCTCTGGCACAAATGGTTCAACCAAAAATCTCATGCACCTTGCGCACGGCGGACAGAAAAATCTCGATGTCTTCGGGTGTGTTGTATAACCCCACCGAGGCCCGCGCCGTGGCGGAGTGGCCCAGAAAATCCATCACCGGCTGGGCGCAGTGGTGCCCCGCCCGGATGGCCACGCCCTCGGCGTCCAGCACCGTGGCGATGTCGTGGGGGTGGGCCTGTTCCATGACAAAACTCACCACACCGGCTTTTTCTCTGGCGGTGCCCACCAGCGTCACACCGGGGATTTCACCCAGGCTCGCCATGCACTGGCGCACCAGCTGGTTTTCGTGCGCGGCGATGCGGCTGCGGCCCACCGTCATCAAAAATTCCATGGCCGCGCCCAGGCCAATCACCTCGGCGATGGCGGGTGTGCCTGCCTCAAACCGCGCCGGGGATTTGGCGTAAACCGTTTTCTCAAAACTCACACTCAAAATCATGTCGCCGCCGCCCCGATATGGCGGCATTTCCTCCAGCAGCGGCAGACGCCCCCACAGCACCCCGGTGCCGGTGGGGCCATAAATCTTGTGGCCGCTGAAGGCGAAAAAATCAATGCCCATGGCCAACACATCCACGTCCAGGTGCGCAGCCGACTGCGCCCCGTCCACCACCACCACGGCCCCCACCCCTTTGGCCAGGGCCGCGAGGCGCGCCACCGGATTCACCGTGCCCAGAGCGTTGCTCACGTGGGTCAGGCTCACCAGTTTTGTTTTTTCGCTGAGCAGGCTGGCGAACTGGTTTTCATCCAGTTCCCCCTCGGGCGAAAAATCCACCACGCGAATCACGATGCCTTTTTCGTCCCGCAGCATTTGCCAGGGCACGATGTTGCTGTGGTGCTCCATGCGGGTGAGCAGCACTTCGTCACCGGCCTTCAGGTTGGCCCGACCCCAGGTGGCGGCCACCAGATTCAGACCATCGGTGCAGCCGCTGGTGAAGATGATTTCGTGTGCATCAGCCGCCCCCACAAACCGCTGGGCAGTCTTGCGGGCGTTCTCAAAAGCGGCGGTGGCCTGCTCGCTGAGTTCGTACACCCCCCGGTGCACCGTGCCATAGCGGTGGCGCAGAAAATGATCCAGCGTGTCCAACACACACAGGGGTTTTTGCGTGGTGGCCCCGTTATCCAGGTAGATCAGCGGCTTGCCCCGGCTGAGGGTTTTGAGAACAGGGAACTGGTCGCGCAGCGCCAGCACGTCATAGGCGGCAGCGGTGGAAGTGGCGGCGCTCATGGGTTCTCATCCTTTCCGCCCGCCCCCAGCAGGGGCAACACCTGCCGTTCGGCCCAGTCGCGGATCACCGGCGAAGTGAACTGGCCCAGCATCTCCCGCGCAAAGCCCAGTGTGAGCAACTGCTGGGCCTGCGCCCGGCCAAGGCCACGGGTTTGCAGATAAAAAACTTCTTCTTCATTGAGCCGCCCCACCGTGGCCCCGTGGGCGCACTTCACGTCGTCGGCAAAAATCTCCAGGCGCGGATTGGCGTCGGCGCGGGCCGTGGGAGAAAGCATCAGATTCTGGTTGAGCTGGTGGGCGTCGGTGCCCGCCGCGCCAGGGTACACATGCACCAGACCGTCAAAACTGGTGCGGGCCGTGTCCATGAGCACCGACTTGAACACCTGGCGACTGAGGCAATGGGGTGCGCGGTGATGCACCCGCAAAAAATGATGCATCTGCCTGTCCTGGGCCACCAGATTCAGCGCGGCCAGGTGGACCTCGGCGTTTTCATCATCCAGCGACAGGGCCATGCGGCACCGCCCCGGCCCGGCCCCCAGGTTCACGCCGTTGTGATGAAACCGGCTGTCCCGCCCCTGATGCACGGTCCAGCCGCTCAACACACAACCGGCGGCGGCGGGCCGGGCTTCTTCTATCCGCAGGCAGGCTCCCTGCTCCAGCGACACGTCCATTTCAGGCAGACACCATCCACCGTCCGCCTCCAGCCACATCAACGCCACCGACAACTCGGCTTCCCGCTCCACGTGAATTCGCAACCGGGGCAACACCCATTCCCCTTCCACCGCCTGGCTGGCCAGCGAGAGAATCGTGAGCGACGCTGCCGGGGCGGCCCCTTTTTTCATCCGCAAGACAACTTCCTGCGGCGCAAAACGGGCGCTCAGGCTGGCGAAATAATCTGTTGCCGATTCCGGCGGCACGTTTTCTTCGTGCCAGGAAACCGCCTGGACATCCAGCCCCGTCACCCCCTGCCAATCACTGAGGGCCGTGTGCAGGCCGCCGTTTTCCAGCACCAGTCGAGGGGCATCGCCCAGGCTGGCCAAAAAAGGCGCAAGCGCCCGGTGCAACCCCTCGTCTCCCAAACCATTTTGAGCCAGCGTCCAGGCGGTGGGCTGGGCGGGCAGGCGCACATGCAGCCACTCTTCCAGTCCCGTGTGGGGATAGGGCAAACCGGTCACAGGCGCGTGACCGGCCGGGCCATTTTTTTGCACAAGCGTGGCGGCCATTTCAGCGGGCCACCGCCTCATAACCCTGCTCTTCCAGTTCCAGCGCCAGGTCCTTGCCGCCGGAGCGGATGATTTTTCCGTTGCTGAGCACGTGGACAAAATCAGGCTCCACATAGTTGAGCAGCCGCTGATAGTGGGTCACCAGAATCACGGCGTTTTCGGGATTGCGAAAACTGTTGATGCCGTGGGAAACCACCCTGAGGGCGTCAATGTCCAGGCCCGAATCGGTTTCATCCAGAAACGCCAGCTTCGGGCCAAGCACCAGCAGTTGCAATATTTCGTTGCGTTTTTTCTCGCCACCTGAAAAACCGCTGTTCAGGCCCCGCTCCTTGAACTTCTCGCCCATTTCCAGCACTTTCATTTTTTCGTCCAGCAACGTGTCGAAATCAAATGCGTCCAGTTCTTCAAGGCCCAGGTGTTTTTGCCGTGCGTTATAGGCCATGCGCATGAACTCAGCGTTGTTCACCCCAGCGATTTCCACCGTATACTGAAAACTCATGAACACGCCCCGCAGGGCGCGCTCTTCCGGCTCCAGCGCCAGCAGGTCTTCTCCCTCAAACAGCACGCTGCCCCCCAGGGTTTCATATCCGGGGTGCCCTGTGACGATTTTGGCCAGAGTGCTTTTGCCCGATCCGTTTGGCCCCATGATGGCATGCACCTCGCCGGGGTTCACCATCAGCGAAATCCCCTACAGGATTTCGCTTTCGGCTCATTCTACCCTGGCGAACAAGTTTTCAAATTTCAGCATTGTTTCTC
>CAYJOG010000336.1:0-3924 GCA_964371695.1 uncultured bacterium | reverse complement strand
CACCAAAACCTCGCTCAACACCTGGGTGAACGGCAGAACGGTGTTTTACAGCAACCAGGGGGCCGGGTCTTTCCAGATCGAGAGCACCGGCACCGACGTACACAGCTTCAGCCACATCATCTTCCCCACACTGGGCGCGCCCATCACCAACATCAGCGGCAGCGGCACCGACAACGCCCCCGCCTATACCGTGAGCTACACCACCGGCGCCAACAGTTTTGGAGACGCCAGCCCCGTGGCCAGCAGGCCCACCTGCGTGGACAAGGCGGGCAACGGGCTTTCGGCCAGCACCCACTTCAACCTCACCCGCGACATCACCGACCCCACCGGCGGCACGGTCACCCATTTCAACGGCTGGCAAAACAACAACCTGGCCGATCAAACGGTGAACTACGTCATCGCCACCGACGCAGGCGCGGGCATCACGGCGGGCAACGGTAACGGCCACACACTGCAACGGCTGGTGGCCCCCCTCTCGGCGGGCAACTGCGGGGCCTTTGCCATGGACAACACCTTCGTGCTCAGCTATAGCGCGGCGACGGCCCAGGCCGGCTCGGTGATTGACCCCTACGACCGCCTCAGCGCCAAGTGCTACACGTGGCAGATTGTGATGAAAGACAACGTGGGCAATAACGTGACCCGCACCACCACCGACATCACCAAGGTAGACACCTCGGCCCCCACCGCCGTCTCGCAGCTCAAGGATGGCCTCACCGCCACCGACGAGTTCTACGCCTCCAGCAACAACACGCTCTATGCCAACTGGCAGCCGGGCGCCGACGCCGAAAGCGGCACGGTGTTTTACAGCTACAGCATCGGCACGTCGCCCGGCCTCACCAACGTGGTGAACTGGACCGACGTGAGCACCAGCACGTCGGTCACGCGCACGGGCCTCACCCTCACGCTGGGGGCCACCTATTACGTCAACGTGCGCAGCGGCAACAACGCCATCACCGCCGGGCCGGTGATGAGCACCAACGGCGTGCTGGTGGACAACACCGTGCCTTCCATCTCCTTCGTCAACGACGGCCCCGGCACGGACATTGATTATCAGGGATCCCCCGAAGTGCTGAACGCCAACTGGGCGGCGGCGGTGGCGGGGCCGGGCGGCATCCGCGAATACAGCCTGTCGGTGGGCACCTCGCCGGGGGCCACCAACTTCATTCCCTGGACAAACATCGGCATCGCCACAAGCTGGACGAGTTCTTCGCTGCCCCTGCAGAACGGCAGCACGTATTACGTGAACGTGCGGTCGGTGACCAACGCGGGCATTGTGGGGCCGGTGCGCAGCACCGACGGCACACTCATCGACAGCGTGCAGCCCACCATTCCCTTTGTGAACGACGGCACGCTTTCCGGCTCGGCGGATGACCTGGACTACACCCGCCAACTCACCACGCTCTCGGCCACCTGGGCTGATCCGGTGGTGGGGCCATCGGGCGTGGCGGGGGTGATCGAATACAGCTACAGCATCGGCACCTCGCCCGGCCTCGCGAACGTGGTGCCCTGGACCAGCAACGGCCTGAGCAAAACGGTGACGCGCTCCAACCTCACGTTGGTGGATGGCACGATTTATGTCGTGAGTGTGCGGGTGACCAACCCGGCCATGGTCACCAGCCCCGTGCGCCACAGCGACGGCATCCTGGCCGACGTGACGCCCCCGCCGCTCACGCTCACCAGCCCACCCGCCGGTTACCTCACCCGCGTCACCAGCATTCCCGTTACGGGCACCACAGAATCCGGCACCGGCGTGGTGGTGGTGGGTAACGGCGTGAACGTGCCCGTGACACTGGGGGCCGTGAGCGGCTCGGTGACGGTGAGCGAGGGGCTTCAGGTGTTCACCGTGGTGGCCACCGACCCCAGCGGCAACGTCACCACGGTCACCCGCAGCATCCGCGTGGACCTCACCCTGCCCCAGGTGGCGTTGGGCAGTCCGGCGGCCAACACACAAACCACGCCCATCGGGGGCATCCTCAACATACTGGCCACGGTGAGCGACGACGTGGCCGTGGCCACGGTGAAGGTGGAATATGGCCCCGGCGCGACCCCCACCGCCTATAAGCAGATCGGCACCACTACCAACGGCGCAGTGAACAACCAGACCATCGCCCAGTGGGACACCACCACCCTCACGGGCCTCTACACCCTGCGCCTCACGGGGGCCGACACGGCGGGCAACACGCGGGTGCTCACCCGGCAGATTTACATCACCAACCAGTTGGCCCCGCCGGTGGGCATGACGCTGGTGAAAAACGCCTGGCACCTGTTCAGCGTGCCGGGCCAGCCCGTGCCCAGCGATCCCAAAAAATTCATCAGCGGCAAATACAACGTGCGGCGCTGGAACCCGCTCACCCCCGGCGTGGCCCCGCTGTATAACTACAGCACCGAGTTCACCGCCGGGCCGGGACAGGGTTTCTGGGTGCGGACTTACGATCAGGACGTGACGCTTTCTTTTGCCTACAACGCGCAGGACAGCACACAGAACTACAGCCTCACGCTCTACAACGGCTGGAACATGATCGGCACGCCGTTTAACCGCTCCATGCCGGTGTCCAGCCTTCAGTTCCGCAACCGGGCCACCAACGAGGTGCGCTCGTTCTCCTCAGCGGTGCTGGCGGGCTGGCTGGACAGCGTGATGTGGGGTTATGCGGGGGGCACCTATGTGCAGGTGACCGACACCGGCACACTGGCCCCTTACTCGGCCTATTTCCTCAAGCTCAACGAAAACCTGGACATGATTGTGAACCCCGCCGGGGGCGACCCCAGCGGCGTGGCGCGTATCGTGCGCAAACCGCTGCCCGTGCACCGGGTGGGTGTGTCGGCCACACAGCAGGGTGTGAACGGCCGGGTTTATGCCGACGTGGACAACCACGTGGGCCTCATGCACACCGCCGTTGAGGGCCGCGACGTGGCCGATGCCGAAGAGCCGCCCCCCACCGAGGATTACCTCATGGTGTTCGCAGAAGGGGTGGACACAGGGGGCAAACAGGCGCGTCTGGCGTCCAACTACAAAGCCGCCAGCCTGGAGCGGGGCAAGGAAACCTTGTGGACCGTGAGCACCCGCACCAACCAGCAGGGGCCGGTGAGCGTGAACTTCAGCCTGCTCAACAACGAGAACGACGCGTTCCTCACCCACGTCACAGACCTTTCCAGCGGCGAGGTGCTGGTGCTTTCGGCGGGCGCGCCCCTGCGGTTTGATTACGCCGCCAACCCCGCCGAGGGTCAGGTCGAAGAAAAAACCTTCCTCGTCAAGGCCACCCGCCTGGGGGGTGCGCTGAGTGCGGTGAGCCATTCCTTTGAGACGGGCTGGCGGCTGGTGAGTTTCCCCATCGACGCCGTGCCCACCAAGGCGGCGCTGCAACTGGGCGACGACGTGAAAGACCCGGAGATTTATCAGTATTACGAAAGCGTCTTCACCCAGGTGGGTAAGGGCGAGGACGTGGACCTGCAGGCGGGCCTGGGTTTCTGGCTGCGCCTGCCAGAGGCGGCGGAACTGGACCTGGAAGGCGTGTTGCCAGACCCCGCCCAGGCCATTGAGCTGCCGCTGGTGGAAGGCTGGAACCTCATCGGCAATCCCTTTGACGGGCCACTCGCGTGGGGCGACAACATCCAGGTGCGGCACAACGCCAGCCAGCAGATTGTGCCGCTCTCGGTGGCGGTGGAAAACGGCTGGATCAAATCACCGCTTTATCAGCAGAGCCAGGAGGGAGCCGGTTATGAAACCACCAGCACCCTGCAAACCTGGGCGGGTTACTTTTTGCTCAGCCAGGGCAACCTCACGCTGCTGCTGAAGCGGTGACGGGTTTTCCGCCCTTTACAGGAGTAGGCGCGGTGTCCCCACCGCGCACAAATCAAAAGAAAAAAAACAGTTTTTTCCCTTAGCCGCGGTGAGGACACCGCCCCAAATCCCGGAAATTAACCAGC
>CAYJOG010000335.1:0-3925 GCA_964371695.1 uncultured bacterium | reverse complement strand
AAAAAAAGAACAAAAATCTAATTTGGTTTTTTGCTTTTGAATAAACCCCTCACCCCAACCCTCTCCCCATTAAAGGGGAGAGGGGGAAGAGGGATCTCGGGTTCCATTTAACGGGCGCATCCAGGCGAAAAACGATGCACCAATTTTTGCAAAATGAACTACACCGGCGCAGGTTCGGGAACAGGCGGAGCCGGTTCCTTTTCAGGGGCGCGCCAGCGTTTCATTATCCACAACCACTGTTCGGGCTTTTTGCGGATGGCTTCGGAAATCAGGTCGTTGAAATGGGTGGTGGCGCGGATCAGGTCGGCCTCCCGGTCCTGTGTCCATTCGATGGAAATGGGGGCGATGTGCATCACGTGTCTGTAGGGGCCAAGGCGGTCCAGGTAAATAAAGATGGCTTGAGAACCCACGGTGCGCATGAGGTCGGCTGGCCCCACAAAGGTGGGGGTGGGCACACCCAGAAAGGGAATGGGCGGGTGCCTGCGCGAGGCGTACACGTCCAGCAAAATGCCCAGGGGTTTGTTCTGCAGAAGATGTGCGCCCAGCACTGGCCCCTGACCCTTTGTGTTGGGAAACTGGGTGACACCAGCGCGGGAGCGGCTTTGGCTGACGAGGGCGTCCAGGCCCTGGTCTCGCTGTTCACGGACGATGGCCCCGGTGCCGGGGAACTTTAGCCCCACCAAGGCGCCAGCCAGCTCCCAGTTGCCCTGGTGGCTGGTGATGAAACAGACGCCCTTGCCATGGGCAAAAGCGGCCTCGGCCACTTCCATGTTTTCCCAGGTGACAAAGTCCAGGGCGCGGTGAATGTGTTTGCCCACCCACAGGATTTCCAGCACGGTGAGGGCCAGGTGGTTGTACATGGCTTTTGTGATTTGCAGGCGATCCTGATCATCCTGGCCCACCTGGGCAAGCGCCATTTGCCAGATGGCGCGCTTGCGGCCCTTTTTGTCAAACTTGAAGGCCAGTGCGCCCAAAACAGCGGCCAGCGGCGGCGCAAGGGGCCGGGGCAGGTAGCCCGCAAAAGTCACCATGAAAGCGCGGAGGGATTGCAGGAGCCGTTTACGCACAGGGCATGATAGCAGGGTGTTGATCAACCCCCTGATAGGCCATTGTTCCAGAAAAAAGGATCACGCAGTTTCCGAGGACAGGGCCTCCTGTTTTTTGAGTGTCTCCGGCACCCAGCGCAGAAACACCAGCGCCCACAGCAGGCACACCGCCACATAAGAAAACAGCGCCAGATAACCATTGGGTTTGCCCCAGGCGTGGTGGCCCCAGGTGAGCACCCGCTCGGCGATGGGCAGGCCCACAATCTGCCCCAGCACCAGACTGGCCTGCCACGTGCCCAGCGAAAAAGCGCTGTCTTCGTGCTGGGGCACCAGGTCCACCGCCAAGGCCCAGTCCGACGTGGTGAACATGCCCAGCGCCAGGCCAAACACCGCTCCCACCACATAGGCCTGCGTGAGGTTGTTGATCAGCATGAAGCCGCCGCACACCAGCATCATCACCAGCGAACTGAGCACCAGGGGCCCCTTGCGGCCGTTGCGGTCTACCCAGCCGCCCGTCAGCAGCACCGTGGGCACGGTGAAGGCCGTCGCCACCATCAGCAGCGTGGCCATCCAGGCGTTGGCGCGCTCCATGGTGCCCGCTCCCAGAAAGTCTTTGAGGTAAAACGCCAGAAAACTGGTGATGGAAAAAATCGCCGCCTGATTGAAGATGCGGCTGAGGATGAGGAACGTAAGCCCTTTTTTGCGCTCCTCTTCGGTCATCACCACGCGTTGCGGATGGGGGGCGTGTTGTTGCGGGCCTTCTTTTTTGGCGGGCACGGGAATGAAAAACTGAATCAGCAGGTTCCCCAGAAGCAGCGCCGCCATCATCAGCCCGGCGGCCACCGCCACGGCGGCTTTGAGGGGTGGCAGCGAAAGACCCATCCCCTTCAGAAGTTTCTGCATGGCCCCCTGATGGCTCATCACCACGCCCATCACGGCAATGGCCGCCACGCGCCCGATGATTTCCATGAATCCCATGGCGGCGCTGGCTTTGCCCCTGTCCTGTTGGGGAATCAGGTCGGGCATCAGGGCGAAATAGGGCGCGCTGGCGAGTGTGCCCGTGGCCTGCACCGCCACAAAAAAAACCGTCAGGCCCACCACCGTGCCAATGCCTGGCAACAGAAAAAGGCTCACCAGTCCGCCGGTGATGCCCAGCAGAATCTGGCCGTGACGCCTCAGCCAGCGGCCCTTCAGGTTGTCGCTGATGTAGCCGGAAAGCGGGTAAGAAAACAGCCCCACCAGCAGGCCATAGGTGAGCACCTTGGCCAGGGTGGAATCTTTCTCTTTGTCGGGCACCAGACCCGTCACCATGGTTTGCAGCACGCTGAGAAGCAGCAGCATCCACACCATGGAATAGGAACCGTTGAGCACCGACAGCACCCACCAGTTGGTGCGGCGGGCTGGCGGGGACGGGGAAACGGTCATGGGGTGTACCAATTCGCCATTAAAACAGCATAGACAGGCAGGTGGAAAGAGGTTTGGGAAAACGTAGGGCCAAAAAGGAATTGTCTGGGGCGAATTGGTATGAATTCATGGATGAATTCGCCCCGAACACCGAGGCGCGACAAGCGCCGGAGGTGTTCGCGGCGCTAGCGGGCTTTGCCTGCGCCGCGCCGGGCCGCAGGCATTCATGACGAATGGCAAGGCCAATAAAACCAATGAACCGAGTTTATCGCATGGTATTAAAAAGGAAGTGCAACGCGCTCTGGTGTCGAAAATACGGGGGGCGGAAAGTCCGCCACTGTCTCCTGACAAAAAACCCGATGGGGGGTTATCCAAAGAGGCGGGTGGGGGCTGCGGCGGCTGGCGGTGTAGACCGGAACACGGTGCTGCCGCGTGAGACCCCGCAGCATGTTGTCCACCACCTGGGGGTGGTTGGCCTCGCCGCTTAAGTGCAGCGCCATGAGGCCCACGGGCCGGTGACCGTTCTTGAGACAATCCCTGAGTGCGGTGGCGGCCTGGGCGTTGCTGAGGTGTCCCCTGGGGCCGAGAATGCGCCTGATGAGATGGGGCGGGCGGCGCGTGCCCAGCAGCAGCCGGGGACTGTGGTTGCTTTCCAGCGCCACGAAATGGCTTTGCGACATGGCCTGGGACATGGCGGGCGTGACCTGACCTGTGTCCGTGCAATAAAACACCGTGGGGCCGTGGGGGGCGGCGGAGGTGATCTGAAACCCCACCGTGTTACCCGGTGCGTCGTGGCTCACTTCAAACGAGGTGACGCGCAGCGTGCCGATTTCGACCATGGGGTCTGCCGTGACCCAGCGGTCGTTTGGCGCGCACAGGGGCGCGGCCACCATGGGGTGGGGCAGTGCCCGTTGCTGGGCGGGTTGCAGAAAAACAGGAAAGGGAATGTCGGCCACGGCGGGGGTGCAGTGATCGGCGTGCAGGTGGGTGAGAAAAAGGCCGTGAATGTCGGCGGGCGTAAGCCCCACGGGTTTCAGACGCAGGCGCAACTGGCGCAGGCTCAGGCCCAGATCAATCAACACATGGGTGTGACCATCGCTGTAAAGCGTGCAGTTGCCGCTGCTGCCGCTGTTCAGGTGATAGGCCAGCAGGCCCCGGTGGCGTTCGGCCTGTGGCACCCAGGGCCAGGGAAAATCAGTTTCACTCACCGGCGCAGTGTAGGCGCTGATGGGCCGGGTTCGGCCAATTCAGGGAATTTCAAAGGGTGCTGGCAACTTGTGGGCCTTGATGAACTTTTTCTGAGCCTGCTCCACCTGCTCAAGGCCCGTCATGGCCAAGTCCAGCAGGCGGTGGAAATCCTGACGGCTCACCGCCACGCCTTCGGCGGTGCCCTGCACCTCCACCAGATGCCCGCCGTGCAGCGCCACCACATTCAGGTCCATGTCGGCAGAGGAGTCCAGGGCATAGTCCAGGTC
>CAYJOG010000334.1:0-3940 GCA_964371695.1 uncultured bacterium | reverse complement strand
CGCAGTTCCATTTCACCGATCTCATCGAGAAACAGCGTGCCCCCCCGCGCCCGTTCAAACACACCCCGGTGCGGATTATCCGCGCCGGTGAAGGCTCCTTTTTCGTGGCCGAACAGTTCGCTTTCCATCAGTTCGCGGGCAATGGCGGCGCAGTTGATGTCCACAAACGGCCCTGCCGCCCGCGTGGAAGCCTGGTGCAGTGCCTGGGCCACCAGTTCCTTGCCGCTGCCGCTCTCGCCATACACCATCACACTGCAAGGAGAATCCGCAACAATTTCTATGAAGCGGTAAAGGCTCTGCATGGTCTGGCTCTCACCCACCAGCTAATAAAACGACGCCCGCACCCGGCCCCTGTTCTGCAACTGCGCCAGCTTGAGGTTCATGCGCCGCGTGCGCTCCAGCGACAACAGCGCCACGTCCAGGCGGGTGAGGTCCAGGGGCTTGGTGAGAAAATCAATGGCCCCCTTGCGCACGGCGGTCACGGCGGCCTCCACGCTTTCCAGCGAGGTCACCATCACCACCGGCACAAACGGAAACACCAAGCTCAGTTTTTCGAGAATCTCAATGCCGTTTTCATCTCCCAGTTGCCAGTCCAGCAGCACCGCCATGATGTCCGGCCCGCGTTGATCCAGCGCGTGAAACACACCCTGGGTGTTTTCCGCCTCGGCCACCTCATAACCTCTTGTTTTCAGGTGATGCACCAACATGGCACGGAACACCGGGTCGTCATCCACCACCAGCAACATGCCACGAGCTTCAGGCTCATCCATTGCGTCATTATGTCGTATCCGCAGGAAAGGGTCAAAACCCAATTGCCCTCATAGGGCAGAGTTGTATCGTCAACGGAAATATTTCGTTTGATGGAAGGCTACAATTCAGACATGACCGCCGCCTTGCCCCTGGGAAACCTGTGCCGCTACGACGGCCAGAACAACCACTATGAAGTGTGGTACGTCACCGGCCACAGCCCCGAACACGGCCTGGGCTGGTGGATACGCACCACGCTGGAACACCCCACCCACGGCGAGCCTTACGCCGCCCAGTGGTTCTCGGTGTTTGACGCCAACCAGAACCGCCGCGCCGGATGGTGCCGACGTTTTCCCATGGACGCTTTTTCTGCCCTGCAAAACCCTTTTGAGGTTTCACTGAAAGGTGAAAAGGAAACCATCCGCCTGACCCAGGGCAGTTATGAAGGCCAGCTCACACGGGGCGAAAAACAGGCCCGCTGGCGACTGGACTGGACGCCGGACGAACGGGTGCATCTGCATTTTCCGGAGTGGCTTTATGGCACGCCGTTCATCAGCACCAAGGTGCTCTGTCCCACGGTGAACGGTCACGCCAGCGGTTTTCTGGAATGGGAGGGCAAACGGGTGGACGTGAGCGGCGCGCCCATTTGCCAGACCCACCTGTGGGGCGTGAAGCACGCTGAGGCCTGGGGCTGGGGACACTGCAACGCCTTTGAAAACGCCCCCGGCGTGGTGCTGGAAACCGTGTCCGCCCAGGTCAAAAAAGGCGCACTCACGCTGCCCGTGCTCACCACACTGCGCTTCACGTGCCCAGAGGTGGATTTTGACTTTCGCAACCTGTTGGTGGCCGCCACGCCCCGCTGCACCTTCCGGCCGGGGTTGTATCAACTGGAACTCAGCCAGGGGCCCTGGCGGCTGCAAATCAAGTTCACCAGTCCCTATGATCGCCTGCTGGTGGCAGACTATGAAGACCCCGACGGCGAAAAAAGTTTCTGCCATTTCAGCGGCCTGGCCGACTGCTGGGTGAGCGTGGAAAAACGCAGCGGACTGATTGGCCACGAGCCGGTGGCCACCTATGTGGCCCGCCGCACCGCCAGTTTTGAGGCCGCCAGCCGCATGCCCACCGCCAACCTGCCGCACATTGAGCAATACGGTTTTGGTTTGGGTGATGAATAAGCTTAGTTCTCCATGAAATACATTTCCAGTTCCGCCATCAGTTCATTCAGCAGTTCCAGAATGTGTTTTTCCTTTTCTTCAAGGCTGCCGCCGCCAGAGGATTTGTTTTTGCCGCCCCCCGCCGCCACGGCCTGTTCGCTGCGGAACACCTTGACCTCCTGAAAACCGGACAGTTCCTTGACCGTGGCTTCTTCATAAAAACTCACGGCCTCCACACGCACCTTCTGGCCCTGGGCCGGTGAAAAGGTGAGTTTCTGAAAACTCTCCTCCCGGTCTTCCAGTTCAAAACGCAGGGGCTTTGCCCCGTCAAACGACACCTGCACCTCTTTGGCCCTGGCGTAGCGGTGGGGGCCGGTTTGCGGAAACGCCGCCTGACGCAGCCACAGTTCGTCCACGGCGGCGGACTCTGGCAGGGTGAGTTCCAGCCAGCAGCCGTCGCGGCGATTGCAGAGCCAGCCGCTGGTGGGGCTGTCTTTGCCGTCCACCAGTTTTTCCTTGCTCCAGATGGGATTGGGCTGATTGCTGACTTCCACTTCCACCTGACTGCTCAGCAGCTCTTTGGCCTGTGCCGGAAAAAAACAGCCCACCGCCCACAGCGCCGCCAGAAACCCTGTCCAACCAACAAATTTTCGCATGGCCAGAAAATACCTTTCCGCGCAAGCAATGTCAGCAGAAAATCTGCTTGCCCCCATTCCAAAGCAACGCCCCATGCGCTAATGTATGGGCCTGTGGGTTTTGCCAGTTTGTCAGTTGCACAGGGTTCTCCGGAAGGGTTGACGCATGTCTGAACCATCCCGAAGCTCACGAATGAAAGTAGAAGAACTGCTGCCGGGCCTTGTGCTGGCGCGGCCCGTGGGCATCGCAGGCTCTACGGGTCAGACACTGCTTGAAGAAGGCCTGCTGCTGGACCAGTCCCACATCAACAAGCTGCACGACTGGGGCATTGACGAGGTTTATGTTTTTCTGGACCCCGGCACACGGCACACCCAGTTGCAGCAACTGGCCGACGACGGCCTGAGGTTGCTCTCGGACCACGCCAAGGACGAAGCGCTCACCGGCCTCACCAGCAGCATGGAAATCCTCAAAGGCGGCGGGGTCATCAGCGCTGGTGAACTGGGTGACATTTCCGCCCAGTTGCTGGAGGTGCTCTCGCTGGACAAACAGGTGCTGGTGCGGGCCACCCACGCCATGCGCGAGAGCCACTTTGTGGTGCGCCACGGCCTGTCGGTGGCCATTTTCGCCCTGGTGCTCTCCAAGTCGGTGGGCCTGACCGATGAAGAAGCCAAACTCACCGGCCAGGCCGCCCTGCTGCACGACATGGGCCTGTCGGGCATGCCCGAAAGCACCTTTGACCACGTGCGCCTGCTGGAGGGAAAACTCACCCTCACCGACACCAGCCACATTGACCGCAGCGTGGCCATGGCCAAACAGACCCAGCGCCTCGCGCCCGAAGCGCTGGAAGCCATCAGCTTTCACCACGAATACCTCGACGGCTCCGGCCCCCTCGGCAAAAAAGGGGACGAACTCAGCCGCATCTGCCGGGCGCTCTCGCTGGCGGACGTATTCATTCACCTCACCCAACCCTTCGACCGCACCCTGCGGATTCCCGAAAGCGAAGCCGTCAAGGTCATCTTCGCCCACAAACACCTGTTCGACGAAAACATGCTGCGGGGTTTTCTGGGGGACTTTGCCGTTTATCCGGTGGGCAGCATGGTGCAACTGAGCAACGGCGTAAAAGCCGTGGTGGTGAACACCAACAAGAACAAACCCTTCCGCCCCGTGGTCAAACTGCTGAGCGACCAGAACGGCCAGGCCATTGACAAACAGGTCATCCAGGACCTGGACCAGCGCGAGCACCAGCTCACCTACATCAAAGAGGCCCTGCCCGGCGAGTTTGATTTCGCCAGCCTGCTGTAGTTGGCTCCCGTAAGGCTGTTCGGTCATATTGGTAGCCCCGGCGTCCCGCCGGGAGAAAAAAAACGCCGAAGGCGTCGCCAGACAGAGGTTTTTCAGGGAAA
>CAYJOG010000333.1:0-3949 GCA_964371695.1 uncultured bacterium | reverse complement strand
GGCGTGGACGCCCACCCCACTGAGTTGAGTCAAGAGGGCTGAACGGTAGTGGGGCAGGCGTGTCCCCGCCTGCCTTCATGAAAAAACGCAGGCTGGAAGCCTGCGCCACCACTTTTTTTAACCCAGATGAACCAATAGCCTGAAATCGAACAAAAGTTTGCGCTTTTTCGCCATTCACCCCCCAATTTTTAAAGTCCCACCGCCCCAGGGCCGATGATGGGAACGTGCAGGAGGTTCTTGCCCTGATTCCCGTTCGTGGTGGCAGCCAGGGGTTGCCAGGGAAAAACATGCGCCTCCTCATGGGCAAACCCATGCTGCAATACACCATCGAGGCGGCCCAGAACAGCGGCGTGTCGCCCAACGTGGTGGTCTCCAGCGACGACGACGATTCTCTGGCACTGGCCGAAAAAATGGGGGCCACTCCCCTCCCCCGCCCTACCACGCTGGCCACCGACACCACCCGCATGAACGACGTGGTGGAGCACGCCTGGGCGCACCACCCCAGCGAACACATGGTGCTGCTCTATGCCACGGCCCCCCTGCGCGACGCCGTTCACATCCGCGAAGCCTGGGCGCTTTACCGCGAAAAAAACAGCGGCACGCTCATCAGCATCACCGAGCTTAAAACCGCCCCCTGGGGGGGCGTGCTGCGCGACGAAAACGCCCTGCTGTCTCACCTGGCCCCCAACTCCGCCTACCGGCGGCAGGACATGCCCGGCCTTTACCGCGCCAACGGGGCGATTTACATGTTCAACCAGAACACGTTCCCCGCCCTCACCGGCATGATGATGAACGAAGCCACCGTGGGATATGTGATGGCGGGCGACCGCAGCGTGGACGTGGACACGGTGGTGGATTTTGCCCTGGCCGAGTTTCTGTTGAAAGAGGGCTATGTGTCACTGCGCAGCCTGAGCGCCGTGAGCACGCCCGCCGGATAAACCCATGACCATCACAACCCCCATTCCAGACACAAGCGCCCCCCCACAGGCCACGCCCAGCATCGAAATCCAGGGGCGGCGCATTGGCCCCGGCCACCCCTGTTTTGTCATCGCCGAGATCGGCATCAACCACAACGGCGACCTGGGCATGGCCATGGAAATGATGAAGGTGGCCGCCCACGCCGGTGCCGACGCCGTGAAGTTCCAGAAACGTGATTTGGCCAGTCTGTATCGCAAAGACGTGCTGGAAGACCCCAATGTAGAGGGACAGGCGTTTGCCTATCTGCTGCCCTGGCTCAAACGGTGCGAACTGGGCGAAGGCGCCTATGAAAAACTCAAGGCCGAGGCCCAGAGCCTGGGCGTGATGTTTCTGTGCACCGCCTGGGACATTCCCAGCGTGGATTTTCTGCAATTGCTGGGTGTGCCCGCCTTCAAGACCGCCTCGGCGGACCTCACCAATTTCCCCCTTTTGGATTACCTCTGCGATCTGCAAAAACCCCTCATCGTTTCCACCGGCATGAGCCGCGAAGAAGAAATTGATCGCACCGTGGCTTTTCTCAAAGAAAAGGCAGCTTCGTTTGCCCTGCTGCACTGCAACAGCACCTATCCCTGCAACTTCCGCGACATACACCTGAATTACATGGTGCGCCTGGGCGAGCGTCACGGCGTGCCCGTGGGGTGGTCGGGACACGAACGGGGCGTGGCGGTGAGCGCGGCGGCGGTGGCCCTGGGGGCCAGCATTGTGGAGCGGCATTTCACGCTGGACCGCACCCTGCCCGGCCCCGACCACGCTGCCAGCCTGGAGCCCATCGGCCTGGAAAAAATGATCAAGTACATCCGCACCATCGAAGAATCCCTGGGCAAGCCGGTGAAGCGTTACAGCCGGGGCGAGGATCTGCAGCGTGAAACCCTCAGCAAGAGTCTGGTGGCGCTGGTGGACCTGCCCGCCGGCACGGTGGTGGAAAAACATCATCTGGCGGCAAAAAGCCCCGGCAGGGGCCTGAGCCCCCAGTTATTCTTTGACCTGATTGGCAAAAAAAGCACGCGGGATATCAAGGCAGAAACCCCTTTGACCGAAAAGGATTTTGCTTAAGGAGCATGTCATGGCGATGAAACCCAAACGAAAGGGCTGCAAGGCCCGGTGGCACGACCATCTGGTGGTGGTGGAAAAATTTGACCCTGATCTGGTGGAGTTTCACCTGTCGGACAAAGACACCCTCAACCCTTACCGGCCAGAGGGCCGGTTCAACCACGAGATTTACCTGCACATGCCCGAATATTGGGACGGCGTGATGATTGACCCGGCCAACGAGGATTTCTCGCGCCGCGCCCAGTCCATTGACATTTTGCACCGCGTGGTGGAAATCGCCCACAACCTGAAACCTCACTTTGTGGGGAACCCCAAAATCGTGCTGCACCCCGGCGGCATGTCGCTGCAACCCGTGAAGGACAACCGCTGGATGCTGGACAACTTGGTGGACACCCTGGGGCGGCTGGACCTGAAGGGCCTTGACGTGCTGCCCGAAAACATGCCGCCGTTTCCGTGGTTTTTTGGGGGGCAGTGGCACTGCAACATCCTGTGCCGCGCCGAAGAATGCCTGTGGGTGAGCGAGGTCACGGGCATGGACCTGTGTTATGACATCAGCCACGCCGGGCTGTGGTGCAACGAGGCGGGCGTGGACCTAGCGGAATACACCAGCATCATCGCCCCCAAAACCGCCCACATACACATTGCCGACGCCACGGGCGGCGACGGCGAAGGCGTGCAGATTGACGAAGGCGACGTGAACTTTGAAGAAGTCATGGCCCGCCTGGAAGAGTATGACCGGGTGGTGGTGCCGGAAATCTGGTATGGCCACAAAGACGAAGGCGCAGGTTTTGGCGTGGCGTTTGACCGCCTGGGCAAATATTTTGACTGGGCCGCCAAAGACGCCCCGGCGGTGATGGAGTTCCAATGCCAAGGCGAATGCAGCGGTCATGGGCATTGAGGTGTTTCTTTCCCGGTTGACGCCAAAGGGTGAAACCCGTCACAATTCCACCCCGGTCAGTGAGTTATCCTGACCGGCGCACCCATGAACGAACTGGTTCTTTTAGACCACCTGTACTCTCCCTATTGTGGCGCGGTGCGTGCGGCGCTGACAGAAAAGGGTCTGGCGTTCACCAGCAAGAAAATTGAGCCGGGTACCACCAGCGAAGAGGCCCTGTTTCATTACAGCCCCATGGGCAAGATTCCCGTGTTGCTGCACGACAACAAGTCCATTTGCGAGTCCGTGGCGATTCTGGAATACCTCGACGAGGTTTTCCCAGAGCCAGCCCTTTCGCCCGAAGACCCCTGGCACCGCGCCCAGATGCGTCAGGCCATGAACTGGCTCGTGACCGACGGCGCGGCACGCATCGCCATGGCCTTTGAAATGTCTCGCCAACACGCCCTGGGGGTGTCGGCGGGCATGTTTCTGGAGGCCAAGGCGCGGGGCTTTCACGCCGCGCTGGATGGTTACCTGGAAAACCGCGAATTCATGGCCGGTGACTTCAGCCTCGCCGATTTGCTTTACATGGGTTTTCTTGGCCCCACCAGCTTCGTGGGCGTGGAAATCCACGACAGCATGAAAAACCTGCGGGGCTACCGCGAGCGCCTGCGCCAGCGGCCTTCTTATCAGGCCGCCCACACCCACCAGACCGACTGGCCCAGCGACAACCTGACCTTGGGGCTGTAACACCACCTCCCTTGCGCAGTGCGGCAATTTGCCGTACAATTCGGCAAGGAGAATTTCATGCCCACCGCCACTGCCAACGCCCGTCTCGAAGCCCGCATCAGCACCGATCTTCACGCATTGCTCAAACGCGCCGCCGAAATCCAGGGCCGCACCATGACCGACTTCGTGGTGGACGCGGTGCAGGAGGCCGCCCACCGCGCCATTGAGCAGGCCGAAGTCACCCGTCTGTCGCTGAAAGACCAGACCACCTTTGCCCAGGCGTTGCTCGCGCCCCCCAAACCTGCACCAGCCCTGAAG
>CAYJOG010000332.1:3331-3992 GCA_964371695.1 uncultured bacterium | reverse complement strand
GGGCAACTGCATCCAGCAACTGCGGCACGATGAACTGGTGCTGGTGTTTCCCGAAGGCGCACGGGGCATGAACAAGACCATTGACAAGGCTTATGAGTTGCAGGAGTTCGGCCTGGGGTTTGTGCGCATGGCCCTGGCGGCGGACGCCCCCATTGTGCCCGTGGCGGTGGTGGGCAGCGAGGAGCAGGCTCCTGGACTGGTGCATAGCCGCCTGCTGGCGGGCCTCATGGGTTTGCCGCATTTTCCCGTCACACCGTTTTTTCCGCTGCTGGGGCCCCTGGGGCTTTTGCCCATGCCCACCCGTTACCGCATTTATTTTGGCGAGCCGCTGCACTTCAAGGGCGACGGCGAAGACGACGACGCAGTGATCACCCCCATGGTGGAAGAAGTCAAAGCCAGCATCCGCGCCCTTATCCAGCAAGGCAAAAAAGAGCGCCGAAGCATTTTTGGCTGAAAATCCGAAGCCCGGATTACACTGCCCCCATGCAGGCCCAGCAACCCCAGGTGTCGTGGCGCGGATTTTTCATCGCCTGGTTTTTGATGTGCGCGTTGCTCAACGCCCTGGTGGCCACGGGTTTTTGCCAGTGGTTTGTGATGTTTCAGGAAGCGGTGGTGCCCAGGGCGAACGCCGCTGGGTTGATGCAGGCCTGCACGGCCACCT
>CAYJOG010000332.1:0-3321 GCA_964371695.1 uncultured bacterium | reverse complement strand
CGTTACACACTGTTTGTGGCGGCGGGGCTGGGTGTGGCCTTCATGTTGTGGCGGTTTCCCCAGCGGGGTGTGGGGCTGGCCCAGGGTTATTTGTTGTCGGGGGTGCTGCTGCGCTTCATGTTCAATGTTTTTCCCCACACCGGGCCTGACGCCGGTCTGTTTCCGCTGCCCCCCGGCACCAGCACCGATCCGCCCGTTTACCTCATGCCGGTGGCGGTGGGTGTGGTGACGGGGTTTTTGCAGATCACCATTTTCTCATTGCTGCTGCTGCAACGCCGGGTGCGGCCAAAAGAATCCGCTGCCGACGCCGCCCTGTGGCCCCCGCCGGGTTTCAGCCAGGGGCCGGGTTGAAGCTGATTTTCACGCAAACTTGTCCATGAGGGCCGTGACAGTTTTTTCGATGGTTTCGCGGTTGTAGTCGCCCTTCATAAAGCCGGTGGCGCTGTCTTCATAGGTGGGGCGCTCCACCTGATACAACACCCCGCTGAAGGCTTTGTCGCGCTGGCTGAGCAGGGCCATGGCGGCTTCGAAGCTGGAGGTGTCGTGGCCCTCAGGCGCGGGCGTGAGCGCGGTGCGATACCATTTGTGGGTGTTGATTTTGTTGAAGGTGGGGCAGGCGCTGTAAAGGTTGATGAAGGCGAAACCCCGGTGTTCCATGGCCTTCACCATCATGTCTTCGGATTCCTTGATCTTGTCGGCGTTGGCCTGACCCACAAAAGTCGCGCCGCAGGCAAGGGCCAGCATGAGGGGGTGAATGGGTTGTTCCAGGTTGCCGCCGGGGGTGGACTTGGTGACGAACTGAAGCGCGCTGGTGGGGCTGGTCTGCCCCTTGGTGAGGCCGTAGATCTGGTTGTCCATCACCACGTACATCAGGTCGGCATTGCGCCGCGCACCGTGCAGAAAGTGTCCGCCGCCAATGGCGAAACCGTCGCCGTCGCCGCCAAACACCACCAGCTTCAGGGCCGGGTTGCCCATGCGGATTCCAAGCGCAATGGGCATGGTGCGCCCGTGTACGCCGTGAAAGCCGTAGGTGTTCAGAAAATAGCTGATGCGGCTTGAGCAGCCGATGCCGCTCAGCGCCACCACTTCGTCGGGGTTCAGCTCAAGACGCTTGAGGGTGTTGGTGATGGCGGTGAGCACACCAAAATCGCCGCAACCGGGGCACCATGTGGGCTTGACGTTGCTGCGGTATTCATAAAGCCCCTCCTCGGCGGGGGCCTGGGTTTCGAGTGTGGACTCAGACATGGGCATGGACCTCCTGGCGCACGGCGTCCACGATCTGGGACACCTTGAATGGTACGCCGCCGTAACACAACACGGGTTCGAAAGGCACGGGGAACGCCGCCCTGAGCAACTGGGTGAACTGGGCCTGATAGTTCACCTCGGCCACCAGCAGACGTTTTTTGCCCTTGAGGAAGGGGGCGAGCTGATGGGTGGGCACGGGGAACAGGCCCTTGGGGGCGAGGGCCTCCACCGCCAGACCGTTTTCGTCACGCAGGCGTTCCACGGCGCGGCACAAAAAGCCGAATGTGCTGCCCCAGCCGATGAGGCCGATTTCGGCGTTCGGGTCGCCGTAGCGTTCCGGCTCCGGGAACTCCGCCACGGCGGCGGCCTGTTTTCGGAAACGTTTCTCCGTCATGCGGATGTGGGTTTGTGGGTCATATTTCGGGCTGGCGGCCTCGCCGTGTTCCAGGCCCGTGGCCACATAACGCCCGCCGGGTTGGCCGGGGACGCTCATGGGGCTGACGCCGTTTTCGCCGGGGGCGTAGCGCAGATAGGTGTCGCCGTTCTGGCCGGGGGTGTAGTGCAGGCGGCCCTGCACCGGCACGCGGCCCAGGTCAAACCGGGGCACGGACTCGGTGCGTGTGGCGAGGGTCTGGTCGCTCAGCACAATCACCGGCATCTGGTATTTCTCGGCCAGGTTAAAGGCGGCGATGGTGGTGTAGAAACAGTCCTCCACGCTGGTGGGGGCCAGCACCAGCCGGGGGGCGTCGCCGTGGCCCCCAAAGGCGGCGAGGAACAGGTCGCTCTGTTCGTGTTTGGTGGGCAGGCCCGTGCTGGGGCCGCCGCGTTGCACGTCCACAATCACCACGGGCAGTTCGGCCATGGCCGCCAGACCGATCATCTCCACCATCAGGCTCAGGCCGGGGCCGCTGGTGGCGGTCATCACCGGTGTGCCCATGTAACTGGACCCCAAGCACATGCCCATGGCGGCGATTTCGTCTTCGGCCTGCACCAGCACACCGCCCACCTTGGGCAGTTGCGGGGCCAGAAACTCCATGACCTCGCTGGCGGGTGTGATGGGGTAACCGAAATAATTTTTCAGCCCCGCCTGCAACGCGCCCAGGGCCAGCGCCGCGTTGCCGTTGAGCACCAGAGACTGGCCCTCTTTGGGGTTGGGATGAATGGTGTATTTATCCACATTGGGCAGGTGCTCGCGCAGATAGGTTTGCCCGGCGGTGAGCGCCTGAAGGTTTTTTTGCACCACGTCGTCGCCCTTGCGCTCGAACTTTTCGCGGATGAACGACTCGATGACTTCCTGGCTCAGGCCAAACAGGGCCGCCGCCACGCCCACTGCCACCACATTTTTGCCCAGGGCGAATTTCAGTTCATCCTTGGCGATGGTGCTGAGCGGCACGGCGTGGTGGGTGACGTCGTCGCGCTGGTGGGTGGGGGTGAACTCGCCGCTGTCAAACAGCATCATGCCCCCGTGTGCGATTTCGTCGTAGTGTTTTTCAAAGGCTTCTTCGTTGAAGGCCAGCAGCACGTCGATTTCGTCGCCGTGGGTCCACAGCTTGTCGCGGCTGAACCGGGCCTGGAACACGGCGTGGCCCCCCTTGATTTCGGCGGGGAACGTCTTGAAGGTCATGACGTTGAAACCGGCCCTGGCGGCGGCCTGCACCAAAAAATCGCCGGTGCTGATGACCCCTTCGCCGGATTCCCCGGCGATGCGGATGATGATGTCTCCTCTGCCCATGCGCTGTCCTTTATCTGGTCTTGAACTCCGTTGTAAAAGCCAATTGACAATTATAAGACGGTTTTTTGTGAAAAAAGCAGGATTGGTCGGACTGGTCTGTTTTGCGCAAAATCCGGTCTGTTGTTCCTGTGGGCCAGTGTAGTGGACAAAATAAAAAGTGGCAATCGCTACTTTTATAAAAGTCTGTCACAAAAAACACCCCCGGCTTTGGCCAGGGGTGTTTGGGGTCGGTTTAAAAAGGCTCCAGCTTTGATTGTTTTTTTGAATTGGGTGGAGCAGCGATACAGGTCGAATGTTGGACAGGTCACCCCCTCTCCCCTTGAGGGAGAGGGTTGGGGTAATGG
>CAYJOG010000331.1:0-4002 GCA_964371695.1 uncultured bacterium | reverse complement strand
CTGCGGGGCTCACCAGCACCATTTATGGCGATGAGGCAAAATGCGCCAAGCCGGGCAAAGACACCATCGCCCCCAGCACGCCGCAAAACGTATTGCCCATACCGCTGAATGGTTCTGTGCGCCTGAGCTGGACCCCAAACACGGAACCCGATCTGGCTGGTTACAACGTTTATGTCTGCCTGGGAGACGAAAGCCAATGCGGCCCGCCCGCCACGGCAGACAACTACATCAAAAACAATTCACAGCTGATCACGGTGCCCTTTTTCACGGTGCCGGGTCTGAGCAACAGCCTGCTTTACTGGTTCAAAGTGACTGCGGTGGACGACGCCCCGGCCTCAGACGGCGGCCCCAACGAAAGTCCCCGCTCCGTAGCGGTCAGCACCGTGCCCAGCGAACAGGCTGGCCAGCAGGCCCTCATGCGCAGCATTTCGGTCAAGGCCGGCTGGAACCTGATCGCCGCCCCCATGCGCCAGGGGCAGGCCCGGTTTGCCACGGCTTCTTCCGCAACCCTGTTTGGCTTCAGCAGCAACCGTTATCAAACCGCCCAAGAGGCCCTCGCGGGCGCAGGATACTGGTTGTTCAGCGATCAGGACACCACCGTGGAGTTCCCCGGCCTGCCCTTTGAGCCCAGCCAGATTCTGGTGCCCCTCACACCGGGTTGGAATCTGGTGGGGCATCCGTTTGACCGACTGGTGTTGGGTGAAGAGAAAATCCGGTTTTTGGCGCCCGGCGGCACACGGGCCACGCTCACCAATGCCATCGCCAACGGCTGGGTGCGCCATGTCTACGGCTACAGCCCAGAAGCAGGTTACGTCAATCTCTCCGGCGGTGGTGTGCTGGAACGTGGTCAGGCTTTCTGGATCGAAGTGGCCGCCCCTGTCAGCATTGAAATGAGCCAGTGATCACCTGCTCTTTTTTGGCCGATTCAGGCCGATGCACCATGCTATAATTCCGCCACTTTTTCACCGGAGGAACGCATGGACAACGCTGGCATTCAGGAACTGGCCCAAAAAATTCTCGACAAGGCAAAGCTGGTTCAGGATTACTCCTGCGAGGTGGAGGGCTATGAAGAGGCCGACAGCAAACACCAGTTCCGCAAGATGAAAAACATTTACCTGCGAGACCCGGAACTCTTGTTGGTAGAGACCCTCTCCAGCAACGGCAACTACAAAAGCCGCGCCCAGCCAGGCAGCAAGATCCTCCTCAAAAGAGGCAAGGTACACGTAAAAATGACGGGCCTGCTGAGCCTGTTGCCCATCGTGATTTCACCCGACGACCCCAAGGCGGTGGACAAACGCGGCAACAAGATTTCTGAAACCGCCATGGTGGCCCTGATGGAGGCCACCGGCCAGAAGCTGAAAGACGGCGTGGCCACCTATGACGGCGTGGAAGAAAAAAATGGCGTCTCCTGCCACAAAATCACCTACCCCATCAAAAAGAAAAAACCTGGACATCAGACGGTGTATCTGGCCGAGTCAAATCTGGACCCGGTTTACTATGCTGAGTATGAAGAAGGCATTGAAAAACCCATGGGTTACTGGTCAGTATTGAATCTGAAAATCAACAGCGGTCTGGATAAAAAACACTTTCAGGTTTAGGCTTCGCCTTTCAATTTTTGCAACGCCTTCACTAGAAGGCGTTTTCGACGTGTGTCCGACATGACCCTTCCCGCAGAATCATTTCGTTTGGAATCACCCCTGTTTCAGGGGACGCTGGGGGAACTGGTGCGCCTGGCCCGGCACGAAGACGTGGACCTGCTGGAACTGGCGCTGGTGCAACTGGTGCAGGAGGTGCTGGGATTCCTGTTTGGCGGCGGCGCGCCGCTCAACCTGGAGATCGCAGGCACCTATCTTTTTGAACTGGCCAGCCTGCTGGAACTGAAAAGCCGCAAGCTGCTGCCCAACACGCAAATCCTCACCCTCACCGAAGACGAAGAGGAAGAGTTCACCGAAGAGGAACTGGAAAAACGCCTGGCCCGGCGACTGATGGATTACGCCAAATACCGCAACGTGGCCGAGGAACTGCGCAGCCGCGAGGCAGTGCAGAGCAAACGGTTTTTCAAGCTGGAACCGGCGGACCCGACCCATCGTGAAACCCTGCTGGAGGAAGTCTCTCTTTATGACATGCTGCGGGTGCTGCGCCAGATGCTGGAGCGCGCTCCCAAGGTCACCGAGCTTTCGGTGGCGATGGAATCCATCAGCATTGAAGATGCCATGGCAGAAGTGCAGAAAAAACTCAGGTCCGCCAGCGGGCCAATCCGCTTTGTCGAACTGTTCGCTCCCATGGCCAGCCGCACCGAAATCGTGGTGACGTTTCTTTCGATTCTCGAACTCATTTTCCGCCGCCAGCTTCGGCTACGGCAGGACACGGCCTTTGGGGAAATCGTGGTGGACAGCCGCCAGCCCGAACCCGAAACAGAAACGCAGGCCGCGCCCTCCCAGACGCCCCCTTCGCAGGAGACACCCCCCCATGCATGACATCAACAAACTGCTCAACACCCTGGAATGCCTTTTTTATGTGGCCAACCGCCCCCTCACCAACCGGGAACTGATGGAGTTCTTCAAGCTGGAAGAAGACCTGCTGAAGGATCTCGTGGGCCATCTCTCTGCCCGCTACGAAAACCAGGGGCTCCGGCTTGAGGAAGTCGGCGGAGGTTTTCAGGTGCTCACCCGCGAGGAATACGCGCCCTTTGTCGAGCAATTTTTCACCGTAAAAGAAAAACGCAAACTCAGCGTGGCGGCGTTGGAAACACTCTCCATCATCGCCTACCGCCAGCCGGTGACGCGTTTTGAAATTGAGGAAGTGCGCGGCGTGAACAGCGACGCGGTGGTCAACCGCCTGCTGGAACTGAACCTCATCAAAATCGCCGGACGCCGTGAAACCGTGGGCAAACCTTATGAATACGCCACCAGCAGCGATTTTCTGCATTATTTCGGCCTCAGGGACCTGGGCAACCTGCCCCCCATGGACACCGGTCTGGCGTCACTGCTGGATGAGTCCCTGCAGGCCGCCGAGCCACCCGCCAGCCCGGAACTGGAATCGCCGGAAAAAGAACCTGTTCCCGTAGAGTCCGGCGCGCCCGCCGAAGACCCTCTGCCGGAGGCCTGAACCGACGCAGCGCCGCTATAATTTCCTTTTCATTTTCAGGAGGGAAACATGTCCAAGACCATCGGTGTGGTGCTTTCGGGGTGCGGTGTTTATGACGGCGCAGAAATTCATGAGGCCGTGCTGACACTGCTTTTTCTCACCCGTGCGGGCGTCAATATCAAAATGTACGCGCCCGACAAACCCCAGATGCACGTGATCAATCACCTGAACGGCGAAGAAATGAAAGAGTCCCGCAACGTGCTGGTGGAAAGCGCCCGCATCGCCCGCGGCAAGGTGGAGGCACTGTCTGCGGCCAATGTGGCGGAACTGGACGCCGTGATTTTTCCGGGCGGCTTCGGCGCGGCCAAAAACCTGAGTGACTTTGCCGTGAAAGGCAGCGCAGGCACGGTGGACCCGGACGTGAAAAAACTGGTGGCCGCCATGCATCAGGCCAAAAAACCCCTGGGTTTCATCTGCATCAGCCCCGCCAGTGTCGGGGCCATGTCACTGCAGGGCGCTGGCGTGACCCTGACCATCGGCAGCGACGAGGGAACCAATCAGGCCATCACCGCCACCGGTAACAAACCAGAAAACACCACCGTGGACCAGATCACCATGGATGAAACCCACAACGTGGTAAGCACCAGCGCCTATATGTGCGCCAGCAACATCGCCGAAGCCGCCACCGGCATCGAGAAACTGGTGCAGGAAGTGCTACGCCGCACGGGTGTGGCCCTCAGCGTCTGAAAAAATCAAGCCGGTGTGTTGAGAATCCCGCAAACTCATTGAAAAATATTTTCATGGATTTAAATGGAGGGCGTTGCCCCCCAAACCCCCCACTGGGATGGCAGCGGCCCACCCACACCCACCGGATGTGGCGCTTGGCGCAAAAAAAAAAAAACGCCACCAATTTAA
>CAYJOG010000330.1:2305-4014 GCA_964371695.1 uncultured bacterium | reverse complement strand
CCATAAACCTGACAGCAATGGGGCAGGTGTCTACACCGGGGGGACCCGCCCTGGCTTCCCCTTTTTTGCCGGTTAGGCGATAATTCGCCCTCTCCGTCTGGCCTGTCCCCAAGTCACGCCAGCGGCAGAGAACGTCCCATGGCCGTCCCAGCCCCTCCCGCTCTTTCCGTTGAAACCCCCAAAGACCGCGCCCGGCCTGTCATGTCGGTGCGCACCCAGCTTTCGTTCATCATTTCCGCCTGCATCCTGCTGTCGGCGGCCTCAGCCTTCTGGCTCTATCAGGGCCGGGCCAACCAGCTTTACAACAGTGAGGTGGAAAACAACTTCGCCATGGTGTCGGACACCCTGGTGAGCCAGATTGTGTCGGACGTGTCGGTGGAAGACTACGACGCCGTGCGCAAGAAAATCATCAAGACCCTGGGTTTCAACCAGCAGGTGGCCGACGTGCTGATTCTGCTCAGAGACGGGCAGAAGGTGTTTTTTGACCTGGATGGCCAGAACGAGGGCGAAAACCTGACCTCGTGGGCCGAACAGGAATTTGCCCGGAAGGCCGTGGCAAAAACCACCGGCAGGCCCAGCACCACCCAAGTGGCGGATTATCTCAAGACACACCGCCGGGCCGTTTCAAAAGCCGTGCGACAACAACTGGCCGCACTGAAAAAAAACACCCCCGAAGCCAAACAGGAAAGACGCCGCCTGCGGCAGGCTTTCCGGGCGTCTCTTCAAAAACCCGGTCTGGTTTACCTGTCTACCCCCATGGTGCTCAAAACGGGCCTGGGTTTTGGCCTGACCTATGGCGAGGAGAACATCGGCACGGTTTATCTGGGCGTGCGCCACGAAAACTTTCTGGTGAATGAGCGTGTCCGCTCGATGGTGTCTTTTGCCTACAGCCTGACACAAAACGTGGCCGCCTCGGTGAGCGAAGGCGACTATGTGCGGGTGCGGGACATGATGGGCAACATGGTGGGTGACCGCAAAAACATCGAATACGCCGAACTGCTGCACGCCGACGGCACCATCCTGTTTTATTCCCGCCGGGG
Organism: uncultured bacterium; assembly: GCA_964371695.1. GTDB lineage: Bacteria > CAYJOG01 > CAYJOG01 > CAYJOG01 > CAYJOG01 > CAYJOG01. Next base: position 2,974 of record CAYJOG010000330.1, on the reverse strand, counting down.
AATGAACCGCGAAAAAGCGCAGGACAAGGAAGGCTCCCGCGAGAGCAGCCTGCTGGGGCGCAACGCGCTGAGGGTGATGATGGGCCGCCCGCTGCGCATTCAGAACGCCACCGTGTTGGGTCGGGCGGTGCTGGACATCGCCGTGCCCGTGGAAAACGAAGGCAAGCGGGTGGGCGTGGTGCGCATCGGTTATTCCATCGAAGACTTTCTGCGTGCCCAGGAGCGCACCAAATGGTTCATGATTTCCATTGCAGGGGGCTACTTCCTGGCTGGTTTGCTGGTGGCCCTGGTGTTGAGCACACGCATGGCCCGGCCCATCAAGCGACTCGCCGACGCGGCCCTGGTGATTGGCGCGGGCGACCTCACCCACAAGGTGGAAGTGCTCAGCGGCGGGCGCGAAACCCGCGAGTTGGGATTCGCCTTTAACCAGATGGTGGATGGTCTGCGGGAGCGGGACTTGGTCAAGGACACCTTCAGCCGCTATGTCACCAAACAGGTGGCCGATGAAATTCTCAAAAACCCTGGCCAGATCGGCGTGGGCGGCATCAAGAAGGAAGTCACCATCCTTTTCTCCGACATCCGGGGCTTCACCACGTTCTCTGAACGCAACTCGCCAGAAGAGGTCATCGCCCGGCTGAACGAATATCTCAGTGCGATGGTGGACGTGAT
>CAYJOG010000330.1:0-2295 GCA_964371695.1 uncultured bacterium | reverse complement strand
AACGAAGGCACGCTGGACAAATACATCGGCGACGCCATCATGGCTGTTTTTGGCTCTCCCCTGGCCCACGACGACGACCCCCTGCGCGCCGTGCGCACCGCCTATGAAATGCAGCAGGAAGTGGACAAGCTGAACGCGAAATGGCGCAGCGAGGGCAAAGAGCCGATTCGCATCGGCATTGGTGTGAACACCGGCGAGGTGATCGCGGGCAACATTGGCGACCTGAGGCGCATGGAATATACCGTGATTGGCGACAGCGTGAATCTGGCGGCCCGCATTGAGGGACTGACCAAGGATTTCAGTTGCGGCACCATCATCAGCCACAGCACCTACGTCAAAGTCATTGACTACGTGACCGTGGAACCCCTGGAAATGGTGACCGTCAAAGGTAAAAGCCACGCCGTGGCCATCTATGAGCTGCTGAAGGTGCGGTAAACCGGACACCCTTCTCTTTTGCCCCAAATCGGACATTTGGACTGCGAAGGGTTTTCCGCTAGCCTTCCCGCCGACATGAACAATAACCAGATTGCAGTCATTCCCGGCGACGGCATTGGCAAGGAAGTGGTGGAGCAGGGCCTGAAGGCGCTCCGACGCGTGGGCGAGTTGCGGGGCAAACCATTCGAGTTCGTCCATTTCGACCTGGGGGCAGACTTTTATCTGCGCACCGGCGAGATTTTTCCCCAGACGGTGCAGGACGAACTGAAGGGCTTCAAGGCCATCTACTTCGGGGCCATCGGCGACCCCCGCGTGGCCCCCGGTGTGCTGGAAAAAGGCCTGCTGCTGGCCATGCGTTTCAACTTTGACATGTACATCAACCTGCGGCCCGTGCTGTTGCTGGACGAACGCCTCTGCCCCCTCAAGAACGTGAAAGCGGGAGAGATTGACATGGTGGTGGTGCGCGAAAACACCGAGGGGCTTTATGCCGGCGTGGGGGGCGTGCTCAAACAGGGCACACCCGACGAAGTGGCCCTGCAAGAGGAAGTCAACACCTACAAGGGCGTGCGCCGCTGCATTCAATACGCCTTTGAACTGGCCCGCACACGCCCCCGCAAAACTCTCACCATGGCCGACAAATCCAACGTGCTCACCTTTGGCCACGGGCTGTGGCAGCGGGTGTTCAAAGAGCTGAAAGCCGAATATCCGGATGTGAACGCCAATCACCTTTATATAGACGTGATGGCCATGGACATGGTGCGCCGCCCCAGAGACCTGGACGTGGTGGTGACCAACAACCTGTTTGGCGACATCATCACCGACATCGGCGCGGTGATTCAGGGGGGCCTGGGCATGGCTGCCAGCGGCAACCTCAACCCCCATGGCACAAGCATGTTCGAGCCGGTGCATGGCAGCGCCCCGGACATCGCCGGCCAGGGCAAGGCCAACCCTCTGGCGGCGGTGTTGTGTGCTGCTATGATATTGGACCACCTGAATGAATCTGTTTATGCCCGACAACTGGAAAAAGCCGTGCGCGGGGTGCTGGAGGACAACGCCGTCACCCCGGACCTCGGCGGCCAACTCACCACCAGCCAGGTAGGAGACCGCATCGTTGACGCAATCTGAGATGGAAGTCATAGGTACGCTGAAAAAAGCGTTGTTCATCGAGCATCTGAACGATGAGGAAATGGCCCGTTTCCGCCAGTCGCTGCACCTGCGCAAATATCCCAAGGGCCACACCATCTTTTTTGAGGAAGACCCCGGCGACGCGGTGTATTTCATCCACGAGGGCATGATCAAGATCAGCAAACATGCCACCGGCGGTCAGGTGAAGATTCTGGCCATCCTCAAAAAAGGCGACTATTTCGGCGAAATGAGCGTGCTGGACGACGAACAGCGCTCGGCCACCGCCACCGTGCTCACCGACGCCAAGGTGTTCGTGATTTACCGCAAGGAACTGCTGGGCATCCTCAAGGATCACCCCGAAGTCGCGCTTCAAATCATCAAGACCCTGAGCGGACGCATGCGGGCCGCAAACAGTCAGATTGAACAGCTCACTTTTTACACCACCCAGCAGCGCTTGGCCCACACCCTGCTGAAACTGGCCGATGACTTTCCCCTGCCCACCGAAAGCGGCCACGAGGTGTTCCACTTCAACCTCACCCACCAGGACCTCGCCGACCTGTGCGGCATGAGCCGGGAAACCTGCACCCGTTATCTGAACAAGTTCGAGACCGATGGCCTGATCCGCATCAAAAAACCAAAAGTCCACCTGATGGACCGGGGCGGTCTGATGAACGTGGCCCGGCCCGGCCTGAACGAAGACGAAGATTTTTAGAGCGTTCCGGTTTGGGGCAAGGG
>CAYJOG010000329.1:0-4038 GCA_964371695.1 uncultured bacterium | reverse complement strand
CGTGGACCCTGTCAAACACATGTGGGCCCCTGCGCTGAAGGTGTTCAAGGACATGCACCAGGAACCAGCGGGTTAGGGGGCGGACGTGGTGGCTCCCAAAAATCAGAAAGACAAAACCGGCGTGCTGGTGACCGGCGCGGGGGGATATGTCGGCTCGCTGCTGGTGCAGGCGCTGGCGGCTCAGGAAAACCCGCCTTCGCCCCTGGTGGCCGCCGATGTGCGGGAACCCGCCACGCGGCTGGCGGGGGTGGACTATCTCACCCTCGACGTGCGGGATGCACAGGCGGTGGCGCAAGCTATCGGGGGCAAAAACATCCGCTCGGTGGTGCATCTGGCGGCCATCGTCACGCCCAAGGGAGACAGCGACCCGCAACTGGAATATGACGTGGACGTGAAGGGGACTGAAAACGTGCTCAGGGCCTGCGTGAAGGCAGGTGTGGCGCAGGTGATCACCACCAGCAGCGGCGCGGCCTATGGTTATCACGCCGATAACGCTGCGCTGCTGACAGAAGACTGCCCCATCCGTGGCAACGACGAGTTTCCCTATTCGCGCCACAAACGTCTGGTAGAAGAAATGCTGGCGGATTACCGCAAAAAACACCCCGCCCTGGGCCAGCTCATTTTTCGGCCCGGCACCATTCTGGGCAAATCGGTGAAGAACCAGATCACGCAACTGTTTGAAGGGCCTGTGGTGCTGGGCTTGGCCGACGCCGCCACGCCCTTTGTGTTCATCTGCGACGAAGACGTGGTGAATTGCCTGCTCAAGGGTGTGCGCACGGGGGCCACGGGCATTTACAACCTGGCGGGCGACGGGGTGATGACCATGAAGGAAATCGCCGGGCGCATGGGCAAACCTTTCATCGGCGTGCCTTCAAAGTTGATGGAGGAGGGGCTGGGTTTTCTCAAACCCCGTGGCCTTGTGGCCTATGGGCCGGAGCAGGTGCGGTTTCTCAAATACCGCCCCGTGCTGGGCAACGAAAAACTCAAACGGGAGTTTGGTTATGTGCCCAAGCGCACGAGCCGCGAGGTGTTTGACCTTTACTGGCAGCACCAGCCCAGAGAGGGTCTGGCGGGTTTTTTGCGCACGGTGAATGAAACAATCAAGGGCGGGTGATTGCCCCCTCGCCCCTTTAATGGGGAGAGGGTTGGGGTGAGGGGTTTAACAAAAAGCAAAAACCACATTTTTTGGTTTTTTGTCCATGTTTCGCCCCGGCTGTTTCGCGCTTCGCGCTCAGGCAGGCGAGACGCCCGCCCTACTCACGCGCCACCCTCTCCCATGCAAAGCACGGGAGAGGGAACAATTTTGGCGTGCATAAACTTACGCAAAATGAACTACCGTGAGCCGCCTTCTGATTTCAGCACCAGACGCTTTTCGACGGTTTCGTTGAACACCCGTGCGCCGGTTTCGTGCGCGCCGAACCCCTGCAAGGGAGCCTCGCCGCTCACCAGCCCCTGCTGGCGCGCCACCAGGAGACGCAAGTCTTCCCACAAAATCCACCGGCTCACCAGCGCGCTCAGCCAGGCCCCCGCCACGCGCCAGGGCAACCCGTGGCCGGGCCGGTGCATGAACAGGAAATCCACCCGGCACGACCCCGGCCCCAGGGGCGTGACCGACGTGACCGCCACGTGGCGACCCGGCAGGGGCAGGCTCACCATGGTGAAGGGAAACACCAGGAACCGATGGAACACCGGCGCGGCCCCGGCGGTGAGGCCAAACCAGCGCGCCCAGGGCGGCGAGGTCACGCGGTAAAGATTCAACTGGTGCTCGCCCATTTTTTCGTGGCGGGTGGTGGTGAAATCCAGATAACGCGCCAGTGTGTTGGCGTGTGTGGTGAGGGCATGATAACACTCCAGACCCTGTTCCAGCGGGGCCTTCCAGTTGCAGGCCACAGTGCGGTGCTGATGAAAAAGCGGCCGCATGTTTGCGGCGCCCGCCTCGGCAAGTTTCTGGTTCAGGGTGTCCAGCCCTTCGCCGGGCGGCTCGCCAGCCTGGGGGTGAACAAACAACAGGCCGTTCAGGTTCAGCAGCGTGGCGGGTTCCAGGCCAAGTTTTTCGGGTCGCATCGATTTGAACACCTCTGGCATGGGGGCGTGTTTCAGCGCGCCATCCAGGCCATATCGCCAGCCGTGATAGGGGCAGGTGAGTTCACCTGTTTTGGGCGTGCAGGGTTTTTGCAGCAGGGCCATGCCCACGTGGCGGCAACAGTTGTGAAAGGCCCTGAGTTCGCCGGTGGCGGCGCGGGTGAGCAGAAAGTTTCCCGCTGCGTTTTGCAGCGGCCACGCGCTGCCAGGCTGGCGAAACTGGCTTTCGTGACCGGCAAAAGACCAGGACTTTGCAAAAACCGCCTGTTTTTCGGCCTCGAAATGGGTCGTGTCGAAATATTTTTGGCGGTTCATGGCGGCGTGGCCACCGTTCTTAAATCCCTCATCTCGCGCACGCTGCGCACAAACCGCACCAGCTTGGCCCTGCTGCGCGACCCCCGCAGCGCCTCGGCGGCTTCGCGCAAAAACCGCCAGGGTCTCAGCGCCCAACTCACCATGAAAAAACTCAGCAGGCCAAACGTGATGGTCCGCCGCAGGCCCGTGTCGCTCAATACAGGGCTGTAAGATTTCTGTTTCCCCAGGCTGGCCAGGTTGAAGAGGTCGGTGTAAAAAGCGTCGTTCACCGTGATTTTTCCCTGCTGGCGCAGGGTGTTGAAATCTTCGGTGCCGGGCAGGGGGCCAAAGGCGGTGATGTTGATTTCGTGATAACCCCACAGGGCGGCCCGCAAAATCTGCACCCACGTGCGCCACAGGCTTTTGCGGGTTTCATAAGGAAACCCAATGATGAAAAAACCGAACAGGTGAATGCCCACCCGCCGGGCGGCGCGGGCGGCGGCCATCTGTTTATTCAGGTTCAGGCGTTTTCTGGATTTTTCCAGTGTGGCTTCATCGCCCGATTCCACGGCGAAAGCCATGTGGGTGAGGCCGCTGTGGGCCATGCGCCGGGCGAGGTCCGGGGTGATGGCCTCGGTGCGTGTGCCGCCGGGCAGTTGCCAGGTCACTTTCAGATGGCGCTTGTCTATCTCGGCGCAGAACTTTTCGGCCCAGTCTTTTTTCAGCACAAAGGTCATGTCCACAAAATGAAAATCGGTGGCCCCGAACCGCTGGTGATAGTCCTCCATTTCGTCCACCACACGCGCCGGATCACGAGGAATCCACAGCGGCGTCCACATGCTGGCGCTGGCGCAGAAGGTGCAGCGATAGGGGCAACCCCGCGTGGCCAACAGCGGCATGAAGGCCCCCTGATACGCGCCGTGCCCCTTGCCCAGGCGCAGATAATCCGCCACGGGAATCCCCGCCCAGTCCGGTGAGGGCAGGTGGTCCAGCGCGCGCAGGCGGGGGCGGCGGTCTTCCTGCACGATTTCTCCCCCGGCGCTTCGCCACACCACACCCGCCACACCCAACCACGACAGGCCGCGCAGGTTTTCGCCCCGTTCGGCGGCCTCGCGCAGGCGCGCCCACACCTCGGTGGCGGTGGCTTCACCTTCACCGCTCACCAGCAGGTCCACGGGGGCCTCGGCCATCACTTCTGCAGGCATGGCGCTCGGATGTTCGCCCCCCAGCATCAGCAGCGAACGGGGGTGGGATTTTTTCAGATGGTGCAGCAGACCCCGCACCATGGGCCAGGAACTGGAAAACATGCAACTCAGGCCAATCACGTCTGCGCCCTGGGGAATCCGTCTGCCGATTTCTTCAAACGTCAGGCCCCGGAACGTGCCCAGGCCGTGGTGAAATTTTTGCCCCAGGCCCTCGCCGGTGCCGTCCACAAGTGACACCTCATGGCCCTGCTGGCGCAACAGGGCCGCCAGCCCCCCCAGCCACAGGGGTGGAATGACTATGCCGCTGGCCACATTGCGGGGATCAATGCGCTGGGGCGGATGAACCAGAACGCTCAGCACGGGGTCAGTGTAGCAGCATGAATTGCAACATGGTTGCAAGTCGCGCCGGGCCGCCTAAAGTGTGGGGTCTCTGTCAAAGGCCGGTGCGGGTTCATGA